>CAMPKL010000045.1 GCA_946887065.1 uncultured Bryobacterales bacterium | reverse complement strand
GGACGGTGTAATGTCAAGTGACGCGCGAATTTCTGGCGCATTAGCGGCTCGCGGGTCGGAACCTTTTCCTGACGGCGCCGCTTGATCCTGCCGTTTGGAACATCCGTCGGTCCGTTTTGGGGTTGCCGTCCCGCTCGGCAGTCCTATGAGCACACCTAGGGGGCAGCGGAACTCTAGTCCTAGGACTAAACGGGCCTCTTCGGGGACGCGAACCGCCGATAACTCCGAACATCCGCAGGGCCGTTCCACGGCGCAGACCCGGCTCCCACGGAGTCGGCGCATCATCGGAAAGTACCTGTTATTGACGTTCGCGGGGGAGTTCGAGCAAATAAACTGGCCGCTGAAAGTCGCGTTGCCTTCGTCCGCACAAGCGTCGCGGCTGCACCAGCACGGGCGTCAGCGATGTGGTTTCGGCGCGCGCGGAATGCCCCTTAAATGGTTGTATCCAGGCATTTTCTGCGCTCGCGGCAGCCTTGTTAGTACCAAAAGCAATATGAAACGCCCGTTCTATTGAGTACAAACGTGTACAGGCCGGACAATATGGTCACGATGCAGGAGCGCCCACAGAGGTTCGAAATCCGAAGGCCGGTGGAATTCCGCCTGAGACCTCCTGGAACCCGGAAGGAGGGAACCGGGCAAACGCTGAATATTAGCAAGGGAGGCATCTTGTTTGAAACCGAAAGCGAAATCGGAACCGGTCGCAAGATTGAATTGACGGTGCATGTAGGAGACGCGCTAGGCGGACCGCCCGTAACGCTTCACGTGCAAGGGATTACGGTGAGGCATGAAGGCTCCGCCGTTGCGGTATCGATCAAGAAGCACCGCCTTCGCCCGCTGGATGGAATTGCCTAAACGTCGCCGCGGAGTAGGGAAGTTGCTAGAATGTCCGGTTTCGCACAAGCGAGCCGGATATGAAACTAAAAGACAAAACTGCAGTTGTAACTGGAGGCGGGAGCGGCATCGGCGAAGCGATCGGCCGTACCTTCGCCCGGGAAGGCGCCCGCGTCGTCATCACTGGCCGCAGCGCGGCCAAACTCCAAACTTCTATCGAAGGCGCCGGCGAGGCGGCCGCCCGTCTCATCCCTTTCGCCGCGGACGTTTCGGACCCAGCTTCCGTTAAGCAACTCTTCGACTTCGCGCACAAAGAGCTGGGTCACATCGACATTCTTGTCAACAACGCAGGCGGCAACGTGCCCAAGCGAAAATTGACCGAGCTCTCGAACGAAGACTTCCGCTTCATGACGGACGTGAATCTGAACGGGATCTACTACTGCGTCCGCGAGGTTCTGCCGGGCATGCGCGAGCGCAAGAACGGTTTGATCATCAATGTGTCGTCTATCGCGGGCGTGCGCGCCAGCGTGTTGGCCGGCGCCGGCTATAGCGCGAGCAAGCATGGCGCCGCCGGCCTCAGTCTAGCGATCGGGATTGAAGAGGGAATGAACGGCATTCGCTCCTCCATGATTTGCCCCGGTGAGGTCAACACGCCCATCTTGGAAAAGCGGCCAGTGGTGCCGGGACCGGAAGCTCGCGCGAAGATGCTCCAACCCGAGGATCTTGCCGCGGCGGCCCTCATGATCGCCACCCTCGATCCGCGCGCGAACGTTCCGGAGCTGGTGATTACGCCGACGGTTTATCCCTATTCGTAGGTAGCCTAGATGGACTGAAGATCCTTGCCCGGTTTGAACCGGACGGCCTTCCCGGGCGGGATGATGACCTCGTCGCCCGTCCGGGGATTCCGGCCGATGCCGGTCTTCCTCGGGCGAATGTTGAAGACCCCGAAGCCGCGCAATTCAATGCGCTCTCCTTGCTCCATGGCGCGCTTCATGGTTTCGAAGACAGCTTCGACGGCCATTTCGGCCTTGGTCTTGCTCAACCCGGTTCGGTTGACGACCTGCATTACGATGTCGTGTTTGATCATCCTGGGAGTGCGTAACGCGTTGTTACGTCGAGACTTCCATGCTATGGAACGCTGTTTGAAGTTGTCAAGACAAAGCGCCGCTTGAGCCAAAATCATTTGAAAACCGGCTCTTTGCCGCCACGGCGGCTCATGGTACGATAATCTCACGCAAAAGCGTGACTGGCGATTTCACCAGATTGCTGAAAGGCGAAAAAGCTTTAGGCCCCATCTAGGGGGCGGTTTGTCGGGGATTGCAGGCCCGTTATGGCTTGGCAGTCCTTTTTTTGTTTTGGAATATGGTTGCGGGGAGATCCCAAGCCTCCAGGTTGGGATCTGACGATAGGAGGTTAGTATTTTTCGCAGACGTTTTAGACCGCTGCGTCGCGTTCGCAAGCAGAATGTGAACGAGACGATCCGCGCCAGAGAAGTGCGCGTCGTGTTTCCGGATGGCGAGACTGAGGTGCTGCCCACCCATGTCGGTATTGAACGAGCCAAGGCCATGGGCCTGGATCTCGTTGTGGTCTCCCCCACCGCCCAACCGCCCGTAGCCAAGGTCATAGACCATGGCGAGTACGAATATCTCGAAAAGAAACGCAAGAGCGAAGCAAAGCGCAAGCAGCATCGCATTGAGATCAAGGAAGTGAAGTTCCGTCCCAATACGGATCAGCACGACTACGACTTCAAGAAGAATCACGCACGCCGCTTCTTGGAAGAAGGCAATAAAGTGAAGGGCACCGTCTTCTTCAGAGGACGCGAAGTGACTCACTCGGATCTCGGCGAGAGGTTGCTGATGCAACTTGCCAACGATCTCGCCGACATCGGTGAAGCTGAAGGGCGCCCTCGCATGGAAGGCCGTACGATGCACCTGATCTTTGGTCCTTCCAAGAAGGCGAAGGAAAAAGAAAAGGCCCCGAAGAAGCCGGCTGCATCGGCGCCTGCGGCCCCGCCCGCTGATGAGCCGCGGATGGAAGAAGCGCAAGCTTCGCCCACCGCCGATGCCGCGAACTGACTGCTCGATTAGCTAGGGATGAGCGCGGACTGAGTTGCCGTCATCGGCTCCGCACCTACCGCGAACAGCGGCAAGCGGAACGAGAACGTCGTGCCTTCTCCCAACACGCTGGAGACGTCCACCGTCCCTCGATGGGCCAGTATCAGGTGCTTCACGATCGCCAACCCAAGGCCCGTGCCGCCGAGCGCCCTGGAGCGCGCCTTATCCACGCGGTAAAACCGCTCAAATAGCCGCGGGATATGTTCCGGGGCGATGCCCGCGCCCGTGTCCCGCACGCTAAACTCCACGCCTTCTCCGCTCGGCTCCGCCCTCATGAAGATCGTGCCGTTCTCGGGGGTATATTTGGCGGCGTTGTCCAAAAGGTTGGTGAGCACCTGATGAATGGCGCCGGAATCGCATTCGATGAATAGACTCGGATCCACGGGATCGATCTGCAGCGCGATCGATTTCTTCTCCAGGATCATCGAGATCGAGTCGCCTGCTTCCTCCAGAATCTCTCTGACCGCGTGCGGCGAGAAGTGGAACTCTCGCGTGTTGACTTCGACCTGCGACAGGGTCATCAGGTCGGCCGTCAATTGCGCCAACCGCTCGGCGTTCTGCCAGACGATCTTGACGAAGCGCCGATTGATGTTCGGATCGTCGATCGCGCCGTCCAGCAAGGTCTCCGCGTAACCCTGGATAGCGGCCAAGGGCGTGCGCAGTTCGTGCGACACGTTGATGACGAAGTCCTTGCGCACGCGGTCAACACGTTCCAACTCCGTGATGTCGTAAAACACCGCGGCGACGGCCTGGACTTTGCCCTTCTTACTGAGGATCGGCGTGCACGAAACCTTCCAGGACCGCTGATTCGGCGTGGCGATCTGCACATCGACTGCAAGCATTTCGCCGCGTTCCAGTACTTCGCGGAAGATCGCCGGGATCTCCGCGGGCAGCCACTTCTCGACCGGCTCCCCTTTCGTGAAATCAGCACCCGGGAACATTTGCTCCAAGGCGGGATTTGACAGCACCAGCATCAGTCGGCGATCCGCGACGAGAATCCCTTCGCCGATTCCGTTCACGGCCGCGGCGAAGCGAGATCGCTCATCTTGCAGCTGCTCGAACATGCCTCGCAGGCGTTTGCCCGCGCTTCGCAATTGCGTGGCGAGTTCGCCCAGTTCGCCGCCCCTCGCCTGGGGCATCGCGGCATTAAACTCGCCGGCGGCTAGGCGGTGAGAGTAGCCGATGATTTCCGACAGCGTCGAAGAGATGCTTCTCGACTTCCAAGCGGCGATGAGCACCGACGGGACCAACGCGAGCGTCATCATCCACAGGATTTGAGTCCGTATCTCGCCGCCGCGAGCGGCAATGGTCGCGAGAGGAAGCGCGAGCCGGACGGCATGTTCCCTCATCGGCATCGCGACGTACAAAAACTCCACGCCGATAGTGTCGCTGCGGCGAGTGGCCACGCCTTCTCGTCCCGCCAAGGCCTCTCGAAACTCCGGTCGCGCCGCGTGATTCTCCATCCTCGCGGGGTCGGCCTCGGAATCGGCGATGACGGAACCGTCCGACGCGATCGCTGTGATGCGCGCATTAGCGTCCTGGGCTAAACGATCGACCAGGGCCGGATATTCGGCCTCATCGACCTGCTCCAGCAAGGACCGCACCAAACGCGTCTTCTCGCTGAGCGAGACAACCTGATCCTGTTGCAGATTCCGTTCGGTGATATGACTGACGAGGTAATCCGCGCCGAGTCCCCAGATCGCCAATAAAAGGACGATGCTGAGGATCAGCTTGCCGAAAATCCTCTTCGTCATGACCTAGGCGGGTACTTCAAATCGGTATCCGAAACCGCGCACGGTTTGAAGCCATTGGGGCGAGTCGGGCTGCGTTTCGATTCGCTCGCGCAACCGCCGGATATGAACATCCACGTTGCGCGGCGTCACATGAGTGTCCTCGCCCCAAATGGAACTTAACAACTGCTCACGGCTATAAACCCGGCCCGGATGAGCGAGGAAAAACTCCAGCAGTTTGAACTCGGTCGCGGTAAGCGACAGCGCATCGCCGTTGAGAAAAACTCGCCGCGAATTTTTGTCCAGGGTAATTGGTCCCGCCTCGGTCGGCCGATCCGTCGGGCGATCGCCGTCCGCGCGACGCAAATGGACCTTCACCCGCGCCAGCAGTTCGCGCGGGCTGAAAGGTTTGGTGACGTAGTCGTCGCCCCCGATCTCCAACCCGAGCACGCGGTCGATTTCTTGGCTACGAGCCGTCAAGAACAATACCGGCGTCCGCCGCACCTCGGCGTCCGCCTTGAGCGCGCGGCAGAAGTCGAACCCGTCGCCATCCGGCAACATGACGTCCAAGATCAATAAATCCGGACGAATTGCCTTGACCGTATCGAGAGCGCCTTTCAGGCTATGCAGGATCTTAACCTCATAGCCGCCGCGGGTCAGGTTGTACTCAAGCAGTTCGCAGAGATCTGTATCATCCTCTATCGCGAGAATGGTTTTGGCCATGCAGTCTCCGTTCGATTCGTATTATATCGACTCCACGCCGCTGCCAACCGCCCCGAACGCCTCAGCGGCGACTTGGTTTACGGCCCTACGGTAGCGGGTCGGCGTCGGCAACCGCGGGCAGTGGGCGATTGACCCACTCGGTTAGCCAGTTGATGACGGTACGATGCCAATAGACGCTGTTGGCCGGTTTCAAAACCCAATGCCCTTCATCGGGGAAAACTAAAAGCTGCGACGGTACGCCTTGGGTTTGCAACGCGGTGAACAGCTGCATGCCCTGGGCAAGCGGCACGCGGTAGTCCTTCTCGCCATGGATAACCAGGGTCGGCGTGCGGAACTTCGCTGCGTTCTGACTCGGTGACCAGCGGAGATACCCGTCCGGGTTGTCCCATGGTGTCCCTTGAAAGTCCCACAGCGGGAACCAGAGTTCTTCGGTGGCTCCGAAAAAGCTAGGTAAGTCGTAGACGCCGGCGTGCGAAATCAGCGCGCGAAAGCGGTTCGTGCGCCCCAGTATCCAATTAACCATGTAGCCGCCGTAAGACGCTCCTGCCGCCGCCAGACGCGTGGCGTCGACATAGGGCCGGGCGATGACATGATCGACTCCGGCGATGATGTCGTCGAAGGGCTTACCGCCCCAGTCTCCGCGGATTTCGTCCGTGAACGATTGGCCGTATCCCGTCGACCCCCTCGGGTTGGGCAGAAAAACGACGAAGCCCGCGGCGGCGAACACTTGCGGATTCCAGCGATAGCTCCAAGCCTCGCCCCAGGCCCCTTGCGGGCCGCCATGAATGAGCGTGAGCAAGGGATAGCGATTCTCCATGGAGAAGTTAGGAGGCTTGAGCAGAAAGCCCGAAACCTGCCTGCCGTCCGCCCCCGCGTACTTCACCTCTTCGAGTGCGTTAAGTTCATACTCCGCCAGCAGATCGTCATTCAGCTGCGTTAATCTTCGCGGCTCGCCTCCGGCCGAGAATGCCCGATAGATCTCCGTCGGATGAGCGGCGCTCGTAGCGGCGTAGATCATCGACTCGCCGTCCGGAAGCAGTTGCACGTCGCTTTGGCTCGCGTTGCCGTAGACGGCGATCTGCGCAGCGCCGCCCGTCGCCCTAACCGTGTAGATCGGCTCGCGGCCGCGGTCTTCAGCCGTGAAAAAAATCCTCGACGAGTCCTTGCTCCAAGCGTAGCCGGTCACCCAACGGTCGAGCCGCGCAGTGAGCGGCGCCTGGCTGCCGGAACTGCGCTCGTGCAGAAAAAGACTCCACCGGTCGCTCTCATAGCCTGGGCGTTCTTGCGCGCGGTAGGCGATATACGCCCCATCGGGAGCATAGACAGGACCCCCGTCCGCCGCGGGATTGCTAGTAATCAACCGCTCTTGTCCGCCGCTGGCGGGGACAGTCCAAAGATCCGTATTCGTACTCCGCGCCGGGTCTTCGCCGCTCTTGCGCTCGAAGCAGACCTCAAGCCCGTCGGGCGATATCGCATAGCCGTCCGGGCCTCCCAACGAAAAAGGCGGGACATCGACGTCGCCCGGAGTCAGGTCGACCGGATCCGCCTCCTGACCCGACAGGTCAAGCGATAAGAGGTGTGAGACTCGGCCGTCATTCCAGGTATCCCAACGGCGGTACAAAAGATTATCGATAAGCCGCGGTTGCGCTGGGTCGTTCTTGGCCGCTTCAAGCCGCCGCGCATTACAGTCGTCCCGAGCCCCGCACTGCGGGTAGACGCGACTCGTAAAGATCAGCCGATCGCCCGCCGGCGAGTAGAGAACCCCGTCGGCTTCCGTGGACAACTTGGTCATCTGGCGAGAGGCGGAGCCGTCGGCGCTCATCATCCAGATTTGAGACGAACCCGAACGGTCCGAAACATAGGCGATGCGCTCCGAATCAGGCGACCAACGAGGGCGGGTGTTCGACTTGCCGTCGAACGTAATCCGGCGGCTAGGCTGCGACCCATCGGTCGACACGACAAAAATTTGCTTTTCCGTGCGATTCTCCGACAAGAACACTCGTTGAACGACGAAAGCGACCGTTAATCCGTCGGGCGAAAGCTGCGGGTCCGAGATCCGGGCCACCTGTTGCAGCGCGTAAACGTCGAAGGGCTTCTTGGCGGCGGGGGAAGGCGCTTGAGCGGCGAGTGCGGCGGCGGAGAGCAGGATGAACAGAGCGCGCATTGTCACCCCTGACTTTAGCGTAGTGCCGCCGCGCTGATACAATCGGGCAAGTCGAGCCTCGTGCCGAAACCATTCCGAATCAGCGACCTGCAGACGTCTCGCAGCGGGCTTTACCTCAGTGCCTTGCTGTTCGGCGCCGCAACGGCGGGGCTCTACGCGGCGGTTCAATTCTGGCTGCGTTTGGGTAACGCGGGGCTGTTTTTCGGCATGGCTAGCGGCTCGGCGCTCCTGGGCGCCGCCGGGGTCACGCTGCTGATTCCGCGGGCCCTTCGTGCGGCCAGAGCCAAAGGCTGGCGGCTTCCGCGGACATCGCCGATCACCTGGCACGGAGTCGTCTTCGTCTGTCTGGTCCTCCTCGTGGCCGGCGCCGCACTGTATTCGGGAAACAATCTGATCTATTTGATTTTGAGCGCGATGTTGGCGGCAACGCTCATATCCGGCCTGGTTTCCCGCATCGATTTGGCGGGGTTGCACTTGACCTTGGGATTGCCGGATCACATCTTCGCCGGTCGCCCATCACTCGCTCGTGTGGGGCTGCAAAATCTCAAGTGGCTGATTCCTTCTTTCGCCATTCGCGTTCAAGCGTCCGACCCGGAGGAAGGATTTGAGCTGCAGAGCGTGTACTTTCCGGTTGTCGCGGCTAAGGAGAGCGTGGCCGCCTCCGCCGAAGTTGTTTTCGCCCGCCGCGGCAAGTATCGCGGAGCCGGCGTCGACATCGTGACGCGCTTTCCGTTCGGGCTGGTGGAGCGCCGCGCCAGGCTTGAGCTAAAGGACCGCATGATCGCGTACCCGAACGTGCGGATCACCCCCGAGGCCGAGCGAGCGCTCAACTCCCTCAAGCGCACAGCCATGAATCGTCTAGCCGGCGATAGTCACGATCTCTATCGCGTCCGGCCCGCTCTGCCCAGCGATGGCGCGAGATTTATCCACTGGAAGGCATCCGCCGGTTCGCCCGAACTCTGGGTGCGCGAGTTCACCCGCGAAGAGCGGCTGTCCGTCCGCCTCGTGTTGGACCGGCGCACGTCGTCCGCGGACGGTTTCGAAACCGCGGTGGCTGCCTGCGCGGCCGTGGCCTGGAAGCTCGCCGAAGAAGGTGCGGACATCACGCTCGCGACGGACGAACGTTTAGTCGTCTGCCGCGCCGGCGAGCGAATCTACGAACTGCTGGGCTACCTCGCCCTAGTCGAGTCGGTCTCCCCCGACGGCCCCGCGCCTCAACCATCCGCCGACCGCGAAGCCGAGTACGTATTCGCCGCCGCCGATCCGAGCCGCCAAGCTTTAGCTGGCGGTCTCCCGCGTCAGCGCACTCTGTAGCCCCGAAGGGGCGGCACAATCTATTCTTCCTCTTTCTTCAGCACCTGCAGGTGCTGCAAGTAGAGCGACCGCGCCGCGATAAAGTCGCTGTGATCGAGTCGCAACTCTGCACTGATCTTGCGGACTTCGTTGTCCTCTACTTGCGAAATGGAGTGGTCGGACGACGAGACTGCGAACAAACAGTTCAGCAGCGCCAGCTTTTGCGCCCGGGTCGCTGTTCGGCTAAACGCCTCCGTTATTGAAAACGCGTCGGTGGCTCCGAACATCACGTTCTGCGCCTTAGCGATTTGAACGACCAGGATCGCCTGTTCCTCGGGCAGGCCGGCCATGCCTTCCACAATCCGTTCCATCTCGCGCGTTTCTTCCTCTTTGATGCTGAGATCGGCATTGGCGACGCGGCCTAGGATGTAGGCGAACGAAGCGACATAGCGCGCCTTGTCGGGCTCCATCTGGCCAAGCGCATCGGCGATCTTGCGAATCGCCGCCGAACCTGTGGCGGCATCCCGTAGTTGTTCCGGTTCGCCCGGCTTAAAAAGGAAGTCAAGTAATCCCATGACGGCTTGATACGCGCAGCCCTAGAATAGCCCGCCGCGCGTGCGGCCCTTCGGGGCCGCTAGGACGCCGGCGATGGCTTTCTCGGCAAGAGGTCCCATGATTTTGTACCCTTCAACGTTTGGATGCAAACCGTCGTCCGCCATATCCTGACGCAACATACCCTGGTCGTCGACCAGCGCTTGGTGATAGTCGAGGTACACGTACCCGCGCGTCTGGGCAAAACTCTTCATCCACGCGTTGAGTGCGAGGATGTCGTTCGGCGGCCGGTCCGTCGTCCGTTTGTTCCGCGGATCAACGTCTTCGTGATAATCGCTGACCGGCAGCAGCGAGGCCAGAATCGGCCGGACGCCATGGGCTTGGGCCAGATCGCAAATCATCTGAATGTTGTTCTGGATCGTCGGCAACTCCACGCCGCGGGCCAGATCGTTAGTGCCGCCGAGTAAGACCATCGCCGCAGGCCGCAGCGCGATGACGTCCGCCTGCATGCGCCCCAGCATCTGCCCTGTGATCTGTCCCGAGATGCCGCGATTCACGTAAGGCTTGCCGGGGAAGAACTGCTCCAATTGCCAGAAATCGGTGATTGAGTCACCGAAAAAAACCACGCGCCGCTCCGCTGAAGCAGGCGGAAGCAGATCGCGGTTAGCCTGGGAATAACGTTGCAGGTTATCTCGGTCCGCGCTGCGAACTTGGTTTTCCCTAAGTTCCAGCAGCGACCGGAAGTAGACGTTCAGCTGCTCCGACTTGAACCGCAGCAGTTCGACCTGCCGGCGCACATCATCCGAGAAAGCAGGCGGCTTCGGCAGCGAGTCGACCAGTTGCAAGTAGACGTTCGTGTTCGTCAATAGTGTGTAGACCAGCCCGGCATGGTCCCTCGCCGGGCCGCTCAACAAGGTCTGGGACGCCTGCTTGACGTTCTCGGTCAGCGGCGCTCCCGCCCGCGCCAACTCAGGCACGACGATCGCGGTCGCTTCCATCAACCCCGGAATTTCTCCGTAAAGCTGTTGCGCTTCTTGCGCCGTCGGCGCTTGTTGGGCGTTCAGCGTCAACGTCGCGGCGCAAAACGCGATCGCGACTAGCATGCGGTGGAAATTGCGGAAGGGCATGGCTCTAACCTCGTACTGCACTAATCCTGCGGCAAAGCTCTTCATATACTTGCGCGGCGCCGATCGAACTCATGGCGCATGAAACGTTCTCGTCGCGGCGGTAAGTCGTCGAGGCCGTCGTCGCACGAAGCACTGTTAGAGTACCGCCGTAAGGGCCGTTGCGGGCAGGGTCCGTGGGGCCAAAGACGGCTACGCCCGACTTGTTCAAGGCCGCGGCTAGATGCAAAGGGCCGCTGTCGACGCCCACTACGGCTCGCGCCCGGCGTGTCGCCCCGATCAGTTGCTGAATCGTCGAAGTGTGGACGACTACGCTTCCATCGGGGGCCGTGCGGGCAATCTCCCGCGCATAGCTCACATCGTTGGGAGCACAGTCCAGGACCAACGGCATTCCCATGCCCCCTTGGATCAGCCCAGCCAACTGCGCATAGTGCCGGCTCGGCCACTGTTTCGAGCCCCAACCGGCGACCGGCGTAGTCAGGACAAAATCTCCCTCCGGCAGCGATGCGGAGTATTCCCCCTCCGGCAGCGGAAACTCCGCAGCCCCGTCTGCGCGACCAATCAGGTTCCGCACCGCCGACAGGTTTTTATCCACCACATGTTCGCCGGACACAGCGACCTGCTCGGTGTACAACCTCGCGGCGAACGGCTCCCGCAAGGCCGACGTCTCAAAGCCCACTCTTCTTTGGCAACCCGTAACCCGAGCCAGGCTCGCCGACTTGATCAAGCCCTGCAGATCGACCGCCAGGTCGTACCGCGTCGCTCGCAGCTTGGCGATCAGCTCGCGGGCTGCCCGCCACGACCCAGCCTTAAACGGCTCTTTGCGCCAGGCATTTAGAGGCAGCGGCAGCACGGCGTTCAGGTAGGGATTTCCTTCGAGCACTTCCGCCCAACGCGGCTCGATGATCCAATCGATTTGCGCCTGGGGCAGAGCGCGCGCCAGCGCCGAAACCGCCGGCAAGGCGTGGATCACGTCGCCCATCGCGCCAAGCCGGATCACCAAGATCCGGGCCGCGTCAAGCTTTGGCTGAGTGTCGTTCGAGGACATCGGCAACCAAATCTCGCTTCAGCAACGCGTCGACGTCCAGCGTGGCCGTGCCGGCGCGAGCCGATAATTGCTCCATCTCCGCCAGGGTGCAAATAACTACCTGGTCAACGTCCGCCAATGCCGCAGTGAGCTGCGCCCGGGACTGTGCGTCGAACAGCGACGATTTTCCCGGCTCATCGGCCAACACCGCGGCGATCAGCCGTCCCGCGCCTCGCCTCGCCTCGCGCAGAATCCGGCAGTGCTCGGCGCGAATCACGTCGAAGCGTCCGAACGCCACCACCCCAGCCTCGCCCTCGATGTCAATCGCATCGGCAGAGACAATTTTGTTGCGAGTGTCGATCAAGTCAATGTCCTTTCGCGCAGCGCGCTAATCAAGGCCAGCGCCTCGGCCACAACTTCATCCGCCGTCACCGCCGTCATGCAGCGATGGTCAATAGGACATTCTCTCAGCATGCAGGGGCTGCATTCCACCTGATGCCGCAAGACCTTTGCCCACGAAGCGGACGGCCCCGTCGCCACGTGATCCGTCGCGCCGAAGACCGCCACCGTCGGCAGACCCAGAGCAGCCGCCACATGCATCGGTCCCTAATCGTTCGTCAGATAGACGCTGCAAGTCGCCGCAAGTTCAATGAATTCAGCCAGAC
>CAMPKL010000044.1 GCA_946887065.1 uncultured Bryobacterales bacterium | reverse complement strand
CTCGCGCAGACGAGCTTCCAGCTCCCTGAAAAACGCATTGGTCCGCTCCGGCGTGTATCCGCTCTGTTTGGGGTTGATGCCCGCCATCAGGACGTTGTTCGTATCGATACCTAGATCGATGGAATCCAAATTCCTTAGACTCTGGATGAACAGGCCGCCGTCGGCCACCAGCAACAGCGCCATCGTCAGCTGAGCGACTACAAGGAGCCTTCGCAGGTCCAGACCACGTAGAGACTGCGCCTGTTTCCTGTCGCGCAACGAGTCGACGACGTTCGATCTCGTTGAGTTCCAGGCCGGAACCAGTCCGAAGGCCATGATCGACAGACATGAGACCGCAGCGGCGAAAACGAGTACGCGGGCGTCAGCTGCCGATTGCAACGGCAGCGGTATTCGATCCTCTGGAAGGTAGCCAACTAATATGCTGATTCCCCAGAAAGATGTGAGGACACCGCTTGCGGCTCCAAGGCACCCCAGGAGCACGCTTTCTGCAATCAGTTGTCTTGCCAATCGCAGGCGCCCGGCGCCAAGTGCTAGCCGGACTCCGATCTCACCGCGGCGGGCAGCGTAACGCCCCAATAGCAAATTGGCGACGTTGAGGCACGCGAGCGCTAGAATCAAAGAAACCAAAACCATCAACACAAACAGCGGATTGTCGAATGCTCCGCGTAGCCGCGAAAAACCCTTTCCGCCCGGCATTAAATCCATTGCGAAGCGACTTGGTTTGTTCGGCTCCGGCGAATTCGCCTCGTACAACCTTTGGTAGAGGACATTCAATACCGTCTCTGCCTGCTCTTGGCTCACGCCTGGATTGCGACGCGCGACGATGGTAACCCAACTGACGGCGTCCGAATCGAACAAGCTCTTGCCTTGTTCCCTCGCAGATAGAAAGTCCTCCGTCTGCATCGTCGGGACCCAGACGTCCGTTGTCGTGCCGACTTCAACGCCGAAGAACCCCGGAGGGGCGACTCCCACAACCGTGTAGGGGCGGTCATTGATGCGAATCGTCTTCCCGGGAACGGCCTTGTCCTCGGAGAAGAGTTCTCGCCATATCTGAAAACTTAAAATCGCGACTGCGTGCTCCCCAGGATTGCGGTCATCGTTTTCGTTCAACAATCTGCCGGCTGCCGGGCGTACGCCAAGAACAGAGAAGTAGTTCCCGGTGGCAAGTTCGAGCGTCCTACGACTTGCCCTGCCATCAAAAACCACGCTAACGACTTGCGGTAGGCGGCCGATAACCCCCGCGAAGACCTCCGACTGAGCGCGGATTTCCCTGTACATCGGGTAGGTGAAATACGTCTGCGCGGAATCGGTGCTGACCCGCCGAACCAGCTCCAGCTCTTCCGGCTTTTCAACCGGCAGCGAGCGCAACAACACCGCATCCACCAGGCTAAAGATCGCCGTATTCGCGCCGATGCCCAGCGCCAGCGAGAGGACGGCGATCACGGTGAAGCCCGGGCTCGTGCGCAACCGTCGCGCCGCGTAGCGCAAGTCTTGCCAAGTCGATTCGACAAAGTTGACCCCGCGCGCATCGCGGCATTCCTCTTTGACTTCATCCACGCCGCCGAAGAGCAACCGCGCTTGGCGGACGGCTTCTTGCTGCGGCATTCCCTCGCGCACGTTCTTTGTGACCTGTTGTTCAAAGTGGAAGCGCACCTCTTCATCAAGCTCCGCTTCGATGCGGCGGCGGCCGACGAGTGCGCGGAGGCGATAGAGCACGTCGTTGAGCATGGCGGCTCTCGCTAGGCGGTATCGAGCACGTGGCCGACGGCGATGGTCAGCTTGCGCCACGTCTCCGTCTCTGACTCCAGTTGTTTCCGACCGGCGCGAGTCAGTTCGTAAAACTTGGCGCGGCGGTTGTTCTCCGACGCCCCCCACTCGGCTTTGATCCAGCCGCGGCGCTCAAGGCGATGTAGGGCCGGATAAAGCGATCCCTGTTGCACTTGCAGCACCTCCTTCGACACTTGTTGGATGCGTTCGGCGATGCCCCAACCGTGATTGGGACCGAGCCGCAGGCTGCGCAGAATCAGCAGATCCAGCGTTCCTTGCGGCAAGTCGATGCGATTTCCCTGCATGGATGATTTACCCCTAGGGCTTCGACAAGAGCATACGCCAACTCTTGTCGAAGTGCAAGAGGAGATCTCAAACCAGTCCATTTCTGATTGACATTTTTCGTATCTTTGGTTACAAAGAAGCATCCAACGTCCCTGATGAACCGCCGAGCCCCGCGGTCCATCGCTGTTCGGGGAAGCTCCACGCGAGCAAACGTCCTATCGGCGCCGCAAGTCACCAGGCGCTGAGTCCCCAATTTAATACCTGCTGGTCTGACACTTTAAGGAGTGGTCTCGCGATGTCCTTTTCACGAGAAGTAGAGGAGTCTCTATTCGAACGAGGCTTTAGCCGTCGTCATTTGGGTCGCATGGCGACGTTGTTGACGGCTGGATCATTGCCGTTTTTTAGCGAGTTCAGCATGGCGCAACAAGCGGAAAACCGCTTGAACCGCGCCGCAGGAGGCCGGCGGCAAGCGATGGGTCCGAACGCCGTACGCATCAGCTCAAACGAGAATCCGCTCGGCCCCTGCGCGGAAGGGCTGGAAGCGATTTACAAGGTGGCGCCGCTAGGTGGCCGCTACTCTCCCACCGGCGAAGCCCAGGACTTCACGGCCATCCAGGCAGATACCGAGGGCGTCGGCGCGGATCACGTGCGCGTGTTCGCCGGCTCCAGCCCCGCATTGTCCGCCTCCGCCTGCGCATTCACCTCTCCAACCCGCAGTTGGACCATGGCCGACCCAGGCTACGGCGGCGGCGCTCCGAGCTACATCGGCTCCAAAACCGTTCGCGTGCCGTTGCGCACGGACATGTCCCATGACGTCGAAGCGATGATCAAGGCTGACCCGAACGCGGGGGCGTACTACGTTTGCAATCCCAACAATCCGACCGGCACGATCACCTCGCGCAAGGACATCGAATATCTGTTGGCGAACAAGCCTGCCGATGCGGTCGTCGTTGTCGACGAAGCCTACATTCACTTCTCCGACACCGCCAGGACCTGTACCGATCTCGTCGCTCAAGCCAAGGATGTCGTCGTGTTGCGCACCTTCTCCAAGGCCTACGGCATGGCCGGTATCCGCGCCGGCGCCGCCATCGCGCGTCCGGACCTGCTGGAGAAAATGGGCCCCTTCGCCGGCGGCGGCATGCTGCCCATCACCGGTATGGCCTGCGCGGCAGCGAGTCTCCGGTCAAGCACGGTCGTGCCGGAGCGCAGGGCCTACACCAAAGGCGTCCGCGAAGACGTATTCGCCTTCCTCAACCAGAAAGGGATCGACTTTATCCCTTCCGAAAGCAACTTCTTCATGATGACCGTCGACGGCATGACCGGCGCGGAAGTCAATCAAGCAATGGCCCAACACGAAGTCTACATCGGCCGTGTCTGGGCCATTTGGCCGCAGCGCGTCCGCGTTTCGGTCGGCACCGTAGAAGAGATGGCCAAGTTCAAAGCGGCCTTCTCGAAAGTCCTCGACGCGAAAGCCGCCTAGGCATTCGCACCAGACTTTCAGGGCGCGAGGGATGAACTGCATCTTCCCCGCCCTGCTGATTTCCCCCGATGCGGCTGCGTAGCTGCACGGGGATGATGCCCCGCTCGAACGGGGTTCCCGCCTAGTCGCTCCTCGCAAAATTCCAAAAGAGAATCCAGAAGGAGATGAAATGAAGTTAGTCTCGCAAGTCCTAGTGTTTCTGCTGTGCGCCGGAGGTTTAAGTGCGCAGAGCTTCTATGGATCGCTTCGCGGCCGTGTGGTGGACCAATCCGGATCAGTAATTCCCGGTGCTATGGTTGCTTTGACGGATGAGGGTACGGGCCTGCAGCGATCCACCGTCTCTTCCCCATCCGGCGAATATGCCTTCGCCTCTTTGAACCCAGCCACCTACGTCGTTAGCGCTTCTTCGCCCGGTTTCAAACTGCTGGAACGCAGCGGAGTCGTGATTTCCACGCAGGCCGCCGTCACCGTTGATCTCGAAATGGAGATCGGCGCCGTCACCGAGCAAATCTTCGTCACCGAGGAAGTTCCTTTGCTCGAAACCGCTAACGCATCCACCGGCACGGTCGTCGACCGCCAAAAGCTGCTCGATCTTCCCAACCTTGGACGCAACGCGTTCATGATGTCGAAGTTGTCGGAAGCCATTGTGCAAACCGGCAACCCGAAATTCAATCGCATGCAGGACCAAAGCGGTTCTTCGTCGATCTCCATCGCCGGCGGCCCGGTCCGCGGCAACAATTACACGCTCGACGGCGTGGCCATCACCGACTCATCCAACCGCGCCGTAATCATTCCTTCGATCGAAGCCGTCGAGGAAGTGAAGGTTCAGGCCAACACATACGACGCGGAAATGGGCCGCACGGGCGGCGGCACGTTCAACACGACGCTGCGTTCGGGCACGAACCGGCTCAACTTCTCGGCCTTCGGCTACATTCGCGAGACCGAGATGCTGGCGAACAACTTCTTCGCCAACCAGCAAGGCACGCCGATCATCGAGCAACCATTCCGTAACTATGGCGGCTCGATCGGCGGACCGGTCATCATTCCGAAAGTCTATGACGGACGCAACAAGACGTTCTTCTGGATCTCGGGCGAAGCTTATCGTCAGACCGAATCGGCATCGTCATTGCTTGAGGTGCCAACGGGTCTGGAACGCGTGGGCGACTTCTCCCAATCATTGAACCCCACCGGCGCCTTAAACCTCGTCTACGATCCGCTAACGACAACCGCGGCCGGCGTCCGCACGCCGTTCGTCAACAATGTCCTTCCCGGCTCGCGGGTCGATCCGGCGGGATTGGCCATCGCCTCCTACTATCCGTTGCCCAACTTGGACGCCCGCTACTACGCGGACTCCAACTTCAACGCCTCTGTGCCGGCGTACAACCGCGCCGACCAAACGACCTGGAAGCTCGATCAGGAGATCACTTCTTGGATGAAGATGAACATGTCGTACCTGCACTACGGCAGCCAGGAGCCCGGCAACCAGTGGTTCGGCAACGTGGCGACCCCCGGTCAAAGCGTGCTGTTCCGCAAGGTCGACGCCACCCAGGTCAACGCGATTCTCACCCCCACGCCGACCATGGTCGTGGCGGTCCGCTACGGCTTCAACCGTTTCCCGAACTTCTCCAAGCCGACCAGCCTGGGGTTCGATCTCTCCTCGCTCAACCTACCTTCTTCCTACACTTCGTTGGTTGAGAATCCGGCTTTCCCCGTCATCACGATGGGCAACATGGAAAGCTATGGCGGCCGGGCGACGATCAGCCAAAGCGTCTTGCACTCAAAGAGCTGGAATGCCACCGTTTCGAAGTTCATGGGCAAGCACAGCTTGAAGGTCGGCTTCGACTATCGGCAGATCAATGCCGACCAACAACCCACGTCCGGGCCCGGCTCGTTCGAATTCTCCAACGTCTTCACGCGAAAGGACCCAACTCGTTCGGACGCCAACAGCGGCGCCGACGTAGCAACCATGCTGCTCGGTTATCCGACCGACGGCAGCATCACCGTGGGCGAGTCGTTCTTCAACTTCATCCGTTACACCGGCATCTTCGTTCAAGACGACGTGCGCATCAACACCAAACTCACGCTGAACTTCGGTCTGCGTTACGAGTACGAAACAGCTCCTCAGGAGCGTGACGATCACTTCCTCGTCGGCTTCGATGCGAACGCTCCGAGCCCGCTGACGCCTCCGGGGCTAGACGTCTTCGGCACGCCGCTTTATGCCGGCATCGACGGCAACGGCTCGCAATCAGGCAACCCGCGCAACAAGTGGGGCCCCCGCTTCGGTTTCGCCTATTCGGCGAATGACAAAACCGTCATCCGCGGCGGCTACGGCATCTTCTGGGCGCCGCAGGAATTCTCGGCTCAGTCGGCCATCGGCTACTCCCAGGCGACTCCGATTATCGCCTCGTTCGACAACAACTTCACCCCAGCCTCTTCGCTGCGGAATCCTTACCCGGACGGGTTGCTGCCGATCGTCGGCAACGCCGCCGGCACGCTTGCCGGAATCGGGCAGGACTTAACGCTGCCGGACAGGAACGCCGCAAGCGGCGGTTATGTCCAACAGTACTCATTCGATCTGCAGAGACAGCTTCCCAGCGGATTCGCCGTCTCGTTGGGCTACATCGGCTCGACTAGCCGCGACTTGCACATAGACCGGGATCTCAACCAGGTTCATCCCGTCTATTTCTCGCTGGGCGCGTCGTCGCTCAACCAATCGGTCGCCAACCCTTTCTTCGGGAACGGCGGCGCCTTGGCTATCGGCAACCCGACCGTCTCGCGGTCCCAACTCCTGAAACCTTTTCCCCAATATACGCGCGTTCAGATTCAGGACTCCGATTTCGGCCAAGCCCGGTACCACTCGATCTACGTCAAACTGCAACGCCGCATGGCCCAAGGTTTGACCGCGCAAACCACCTACACCTGGTCGCAGAAGACGGAGCTCGAGGCCGGCACGAGCTGGCAGAACATCTACGACGGGTCTAACGAATACGGCATCTCCGACGAACACTCGCCGCACCGGCTATCGCTGGCGGCGACGTATGAATTGCCGTTCGGCGCAGGCAAGCGTTGGCTTTCCAGCGCCAACGGCTTCAAGGACGCACTGTTCGGCGGATGGTCGTTCAACGTCGTCACCGTTTTGCAAACCGGCTATCCGCTGGGCATCACCCAGTCCAACAGCAACAGCGTCATTGCGGCCCGTGCGCAACGGCCCAACGCCACTGGGGAAACGCCGGTCATCGAGGGTCCGATCGGCGATCGCCTGACCGGCTACCTCAGCCGCGATGCATTCTCCGTCGCTCCCCAACTCACCTTCGGCAACCTTCCATACAACATCAGCTTGCGTGGTCCCGCCTGGATGAACATGGACGCATCCGTATTCAAGACCTTCAGCATCGGCGAGCGCATCAAGGCGCAATTCCGTGGTGAAGCCCTCAATTTAACGAACACCCCGTACTTTGCCGACCCGGCGACCGCCATCACCAGCGGTTCATTCGGCAACATCACCAGCCAGAGAAACTTCTCTCGCCTCGTTCAGCTAGGCGTGCGTTTCTTCATGTAGCACGAAAAACAGAAGGGGAAGTCGATTCGACTTCCCCTTCTTCCCGAGTGGCTCCAAATGAACTGAAGGAGCTAGAGCCGGGACGGCCATGATGCAGCGTTCCGGCTCTTTTCGCCCTGTATAAACGTGTCGCTCCGGAATCCCAGCCGATGGACGAAAACGCCATCGATGCCCTCGCATTTTGCCGCCAACTCGATGGACTTCTGTTGGCGATTGAACTCACTGCCGCACGGTAAGACTCCTTCCCCTCACGCTGACGGGGGCGCGACTGGCTCAACTCACCTTGGGCGACAAAAGAGGCGCCCACTCCGGTTACGGCATCATTGACCCTGGAAGGCAGAAATTTCATCTCGTACGAGAACCCACGGCCATTCAATTCCGGCTATGATCGACCCACAGATCGGCAGCTTGGGCGGGACGGCGCCGTCAACATGGGCGCCAACGACCAGGTCACGGGTTCATCTCCCGACAGGTGGACGCCGTGACTATGCGACCGGATGAGTTGCAAGCCGCAATGGTCTGATGCGGCCTTAGCCCTTCGGCTCAGACTTGGAAGGCGAGTCCCCGTCGACTGAGGACAGCGTCGGCGTACGGCAACAAAGCGGGGAGGCCTAAGCGCTTCCTCGCTCTCGAACTTTTCGATGGGAGGTTGCTATGAGTTCGAACATCACAAGACGAAGTCTGCTGGGCTCCGCGGGCGGTCTCGCCTTAGCGCCGGCCGCTCAAAGCGCCCTTCCTGGCGTACCACGGCGACCCAATTTGGACAAGCGGTCCGACTCGGCCTATGCGATTCGGGTCGATGCGGCGCTCCGGCAGTGGAACACCGTTCCGTCGCAGCACATCTCCAACGGGGACGAGGCGCTGTTGCCCGGCAGAATCGCTACCTACACGAAAGCGCTGTCCCACTCTCTTGAAGGAGAAGTCTCCGAGGCGGCGTTTCGAGTAATGCTCGAGGCGTTAGAGTCGGGTAAGCCGTCCGACTTCGAGCAGGTCCCGCTCGGTTACGGCAGACGGTTGACCAATCCGCAAGCGGCCTTCGCATTTGCTCTTGAGGGCGGCGACTCACACCGTTTTGGCTTACGGCCGGCGCCTTCCTTTTCAAGCACGGAAGCGGCATGGGAAATGACTGAACTCTACTGGCAGTCGTTGACCCGCGACGTTCCTTTTGCCGAGTATCCCCAATCGCCACTGATCAGCGAGGCGGCCAACGAATTAGGCGCGACGCCAGCCGCGGTTTTTCGCGGCGAAACTCCAGGTGACCTCCAGGGTCCCTATATCTCGCAGTTCCTGCTGCAACCAATTCCTTATCTATCGGGCAAGCTCGAACAGCGCTTTCGAACACCTCAGGCCGGGACGAGTTTCATGACCTCGTTCGACGAATGGCTGCGCATTCAGCAGGGCGATGCCCCCGCGCGAGCAGCGCAGTTTGAGACTGAATTGCGTTACTTGAGTTGCGGACGCGACTTGGCGGAGTACGCCCACTACGACGTACTCTATCAGCCCTACTTGAACGCGGCGCTGATACTTCTCAACCGCGGACCCGAAAGCGAGGGTACAGACGGCAGTAGGGTTTTGCATCCCGCGAATCCCTATCGCTCTTCTCTAACCGAGGACGGATTCGTGACTTTCGGCGCGGCGCATATTGCCGATTGGCTGGGCCGGGTAACAACTGCGGCTCTGAAGGCGGCGTGGTGTCAGAAGTGGCTCGTGCACCGGCGCCTACGCCCCGAGGCCTTCAGTGGAAGAGTACACCTCAACCTGACGGGAACGCAGTTCTATCCCATACACCAAGATCTGTTGCAATCGACCGCCTTGGCTAGGAATTTCGTGGAACACGGCAGCTACTTGCTGCCGCAAGCCTACCCCGAAGGCTCTCCGACTCATCCCTCTTACCCATCCGGACACGCCACGGTTGCCGGCGCGTGTTCGGTCATTCTCAAATCGTTCTTCAACGAAGATGCCCTGCTGACGAACTGCGTCGAACCGAGTGCGGACGGCCTCGCGTTACAACCCTGCGACGCCGGGTTCGCTCCCAGTATCGGGGCGGAAGTGAACAAGCTCGGCTTCAATATCTCAATGGGAAGAGACTGGGCCGGCATCCACTACCGCTCCGATGCGCAAGAGGGAATGCACCTCGGCGAACAGGTGGCCATCTCGATCTTGGAAGACTTGGCGGCCACGTTCACCGAGAAGTTTTCGGGGTTTTCGTTTACTCGATTGGATGGAACTCGCGTGAATATTAAATAGGCTGGGACAGAATCGAGGGAGAGGCGGCGAGGCTCCTCCCTCGTTAGTACTTCGGAACGCTGGGGTCGACCTCATCGCTCCAGCGGGTGATGCCGCCGGTTAGATTCGTCACCCGCGAAAAGCCCATCTCCTTGAGAATGCCTTGGGCCTTGGCGCTACGCCCGCCCATCTTGCAATGCACGATGATGTCGGCGGTCGAGTTCAGTTCGTCGACGCGCTGCGCGACTTGGCCGAGCGGGATGAGCGTCGAGCCAGGGATGCGGGCGATGTCGAACTCATGAGGCTCGCGTACGTCCAGGATGAAGATGTCGTCGCCGCGGTCCATGCGCGCCTTGAGTTCGAGGGGCGTGATTTCGTCCATCTTTCCTTGCTCCTTGGCCTCGGCCGCCTTCTGCTGCGGGATGCCGCAGAACTCCTGATAGTCGATGAGTTCCTTTACCGTCGGGTTGTCGCCGCAGACCGGGCACTCGGGATTCCGGCGCAGCTTGAGTTCGCGGAACCTCATGTTGAGGGCGTCGTAGAGCATGAGGCGTCCGCTCAGCGTGTTGCCCTTGCCGAGGATCAGCTTGACAGTTTCGGTCGCCTGGATGCAGCCGATGAGCCCCGGCAAAATGCCCAGCACTCCGCCTTCAGCGCAACTCGGCACTAGGCCCGGTGGCGGCGGCTCCGGATACAAGCAGCGGTAGCACGGGCCGTCTTCGTGATGGAAGACGGTCGCCTGGCCTTCGAACCGGAAAATCGAGCCGTAAGCGTTGGGCTTATCCAACAACACGCAGGCGTCGTTGACGAGATAACGGGTCGGGAAGTTGTCCGTCCCGTCGACGACGACGTCGTAATCCTTGAAGATCTCCAAAGCGTTCGCGCTCGACAGCGGCACGTTGTATTTGTCGATCTTCAACGCCGGGTTAATGTCTTGCATCGAGTCGGCCGCGGAATCAATCTTGAGGCGGCCAACGTCCTTGGTGCCGTGGATGACTTGGCGCTGCAAGTTGGTGACGTCAACGACGTCGAAATCCACCATGCCGATGCGTCCAATGCCGGCAGCGGCGAGGTACAGTCCAAGAGGCGCGCCGAGACCGCCCGCGCCGATCATCAACACTTTTGCGTTCTTCAGGCGGCGCTGCCCTTCCATGCCGACCTCGGGCAGGATCAAGTGCCGGCTGTAGCGCAGGATCTCCTCGTTGGTGAGTTCAGGCAACGCGGACACCGGCGTTTGAGTAGCGGTGGCCATGGTCAGATACCTCCGGCGATCGAGGGTACGATCGACACGGTATCGCCGTCCTTAACCGCCGTATCGTTGCGGTCGAGATAGCGGATGTCGTCGTCGTTGACATAGACGTTGACGAAGCTGCGCAGTTTGCCCTCGTCGTTAAAAATCTGCTTTCTCAGGTCCGGGTGCGCGTCGGTCAATTTCGACAAGAGTTCGCCGGCAGTGGCCGCGCTGATTTCGACTGAGTCGGCGCCGCCTGCATACTGCCGCAAGGGCGTGGGGATGAGTATCTTCGCCATGATTAGTCTCCGTGTTCCAATTCTTCTTTGTCCGCGTGGGTCTGGTCGGCGTCAGGCAACCAGGAGTTCGCGTGGTCAAACTTGCCTTTCTTGATCGACAGGACCACAAACGAATACCAGGGACAAGAGTTCTTCAAATCCGTTTCCGAGAAATAGGCATCGCAATCGGGGTGCGAGTGATAGATGCCGATGAGTTCTTTGCCTTGATCCCGAGCGGCGCGATCGGCCTTCATCAAGTGATCGGGGCTGAGTTGGTAATAGGCGCGCTGCGAGCCCTCGGCCGAGTTTTCCAGCTTGACTGCCGACTCCACGACCTTATTGCCGTTTGCAATCGTGCCGATCATCGCGCCGACGCACTCGTTGGGATACGTCGCTTCGGCGTGGCTCTTCATTTCAGCAAAAGGCTGTTGTTCGATGCGCAGCATTATTCGGTCCAGAATTTATCGCTCAGATACTTGTCGGCGCTGTCGCAAAACACCGTCACGAAGACGCCGCTGCCGGCTTCGCGGGCGACGCGCAACGCGGCAACCACATTGGCGCCGGAGGATATGCCGACGAGCAAACCTTCTTCGCGAGCTAGCCGCTTGACCATCGCGTGGGCGTCCTCGGTGTCGACGGTGACTTCGCCGTCGGCGAGCGTGGGGTCGTAGATTGCCGGCACGATCGCAGTCTCCATGTGCTTCAAGCCTTCCAGGCCGTGGAAACCGGTGGAAGGCTGCATCGAAGTCAGCTTGACGTACGGCGCCTTCTCGCGGAAGTAGCGTCCCACTCCGGTGAACGTTCCGGTCGTGCCCAGGCCGGCGACGAAGTGCGTGATGCGGCCCTCGGTCTGCTCCCAAATTTCCGGTCCCGTCGTGCGAAAATGCGCCAGCCAGTTTGCCGGATTGCCGTATTGATCCGGGTAAAAGTACTTTTCCGGGCTTGCGGCGTACTCGGCCTTGCATGCGCGTATGGCGCCGTCAGTGCTTTCGCCGGCCGGCGTCAAGACAAGATCGGCGCCGTAGGCCGCGAGGATCTTCTTGCGCTCGGGCGAGGCGTTCGCCGGCAAGTAGAGTTTGACCTTGTATCCCTTGGCGGCGGCGATCATCGCGTAGGCGATGCCGGTGTTGCCGCTGGTCGCGTCGATGATGGTCTTGCCGGGCGTGAGTTTGCCGGTGCGCTCGCCGTCGAGGATCATACTCAGCGCCGGACGGTCCTTAACGGAGCCCCCAGGGTTGAAGTATTCAGCCTTGGCATAGATCTCCACGCCGGGCAAATCGGCAGCCGCTTTGTTCAGGCGGATGAGCGGCGTGTTCCCGATCTCGTCGAGGATAAAGTGTGACTTTTGTTGCACTTGTGCGACAGCAGACATCGGCTCGCCAACTCCCGATCCCCGGCTCGCGAGCGCCTGGCGGAGAAGACTCCCAGTGTAGCAAGGGACAATCTCCCGGTTCCCGCTAGACATACAGGGGAATCGTACGCTTCTTGGATGCCGGA
>CAMPKL010000043.1 GCA_946887065.1 uncultured Bryobacterales bacterium | reverse complement strand
CCAAGGCCCGCAAGTCGATCGCGCAGTTCAAGTTGCGCGAGGGCATGGCGATCGGTTGCACGGTGACGTTGCGCGGCGACCGGATGTACGAATTCTTGGACCGGTTGATCTCGGTGGCGTTGCCGCGGGTTCGCGATTTTCGCGGAATCGGACCAAAGTCGTTCGACGGCCGCGGCAACTATACGCTTGGCGTGCGTGAACACACGATCTTTCCGGAGATCGATTACACCAAGACCGAGAATGTGAAGGGTATGAACGTGACGATTGTCACGACGGCGAAGAAGGATGGCGAAGCGCTGAGCATGCTCACCCGCTTTGGAATGCCGTTCCGCAAGTAGGTAGGGAGAGTTATGGCCACCCAAGCCAAGATGGCGCGAGAGCGCAAGAAGCTGAAGTTCAAAGTTCGTCATCGGAATCGGTGCCGGCGGTGTGGTCGGCCTCGCGGTTATATCCGCAAGTTTGAGATGTGCCGCTTGTGTGTGCGCCAGTTAGCCTTGTTGGGCGAATTGCCTGGCGTGACGAAATCGAGCTGGTAGGGAAGAGGGTTCAAAGAGATGTTGAATGATCCCATCGCCGATATGTTGACGCGCATTCGCAATGCGATGAGCGCCGGTCATCCCAAGGCGGAAATTCCTGCCTCCAGGCTCAAGATTGAGCTGGCCCGGATCCTGAAGCAAGAAGGCTTCGTGGCCAATTACCGCGTCGCCCACGATGACGGCAAGCGGACCATCAAGGTGTACCTGAAGTACCGCGCCGATAGCCGTCCGGTGATCACGAAGCTGGAGCGCGTTTCCAAGCCGGGCCGTCGCGTATACACCGACTCCGGGCGTGTACCGAGAGTCATCGGCGGAATGGGAATTAATGTTTTGACGACTTCACGCGGCGTGATGACGGGCAAGCAAGCTCGTGAGATGGGCGTCGGCGGAGAAATCCTCTGTAACGTGTACTAAGCCATGTCGAGAATCGGAAATTTAGCAGTGCCGACCCCGAGCGGGGCCACGATTCAGGTCGAGCCGGGATTGGTGCGCGCGAAGGGTCCCAAGGGCGAGTTGACGTCTCCGATCCCGGACGGAATCGAGGCGAAGCTTGAGGATGGGAAGTTGACGTTCACGCGAGCCGGCGATCAATACGCCGCCAACCACGGTCTGGCTCGGGCGCTAGCGGCCAATGCCGTCCAAGGCGTGACCACAGGGTTTACGAAGAACCTGGAGATCGTCGGCGTCGGATTCCGTGCGTCCGTCTCCGGTAACGTGGCGATTTTTAACCTGGGCTATTCGCACCAGGTCGAAGTCGTCATGCCGAAGGGCGTCGAGATCAAGATTGATCAGAACACGAAGATTGAGATCACAGGCGCCGACAAGCAGCAAGTGGGGCAAGTGGCCGCTCTAATTCGCGGACTGCGCAAGCCGGACCCTTACAAACAGAAAGGCGTCCGCTACGCAGGAGAAATCCTTCGCAAGAAGGAAGGAAAGACCGGCTCGAAGTAGTTGCCGCAGGAGCATTAGAGAGCAATGTATACGCCTCCGAATCGAAGAGCAGTCCGCGAAAACATTCATCGCCGGATCCGCTCGCAAGTCACTGGAACGGCCGAGCGGCCGCGTTTGGCGATTTTCCGCTCGAACAAGCATATTTATGCCCAGATCATCGACGACCTGGCCGGGACCACACTAGCGTCGGCCTCTACCCGCGATGGGGAGGTCAAAGCCTCCTATGGCGGCAACATCGATGCCGCCAAGAAGATCGGCGGTTTGATAGCGTCACGCGCGAAAGCGGCGGGCGTGGAATTGGTTGTGTTTGACCGCGGCGGTCACCGTTATCACGGGCGGGTGAAGGCCTTGGCCGATGCCGCGCGTGAAGGCGGATTGAAGTTTTAGCGACGGCGGGGAGATCGTAAGTCGAAATGGCAGTGCAACACGAAATCATCGATCCGACGGATTTGAACCTGACCGAACAGGTTGTGTCCATTAACCGCGTCACGAAGGTCGTCAAGGGCGGTAAGAACATGAGCTTCGTGGCTCTTGTCGTTGTCGGCGATCCCGCGAAGAACGTGGTGGGCTACGCCAAAGGCAAGGCGAAAGAGGTTCCCTCGGCGATCCGTAAGGCGATCGAAAGGGCCAAAAAGAATCTAGTCCGTGTCCACACGCTGGAGCATACGATCCCGCATGAAGTGTTGGGCGTGTTCGGCGCCGGCTGCGTGCTCTTAAAGCCGGCTCGTGAAGGTAAAGGAACGATCGCCGGCGGCGCGGTACGCGCGGTCGTGGAAGCGGCCGGCATTCAGAACGTGTTGACCAAATCGATCGGCAGCAAGAACCCGCACAACGTGATCCGGGCGACGTTCGATGGGCTGATGCAGCTGCGTGAAAAGGCCGATGTAGCCGCATTGCGCGGCATTGACGTCGCGAAGCTGTAGAGGGTGATATGGCGGAGAAGAAGACAGTAACAATACGGCTGGTGCGCAGCACGATACATTCGCCGAAAAAGGTGCGCGCCGTCGCGCACGTTGGGCTGCAACTGCGCAAGATTGACCAGACCACCGTACGGCCCGACGATGCCGCCACCCGCGGAATGATCGACAAGGTGAGGCATCTCGTCGAGGTGACCCGATGAATTTAAGCAGCTTGAGACCTCCTGCCGGCTCGACCAAGAAGCGCAAGCGCGTTGGCCGCGGACCGGGATCGGGACACGGAAAGACTTCGGGCCGCGGCGAAAAGGGCCAAAAGTCGCGGACCGGCTATAGCCGTCGCCCTGGTTTTGAAGGCGGCCAAATGCCGTTGGTTCGGCGCGTGCCGAAGCGCGGATTCACCAACATCTTCCGCAAAGAGTTTGCGCTGGTGAACTTGGAGCGGCTGGACGCGCTGGAAGGTTCCGAATTCACGCCGGCGACTCTCATGGAGCGCGGCGTTATCAGCAATTTGCGCGACGGCCTGAAGATTCTGTCCGACGGCGAGCTCTCGCGGGCGATCAATGTCTCGGCTCACAAGGTGTCGAAGGCCGCTCAACAAAAGATAGAAGCCGCCGGCGGCAAGGTCACGCTGATTGAGGAGCCTGTGCACCGGGTCCGCAAGGTTGTCGAGCCCAAGCCCGAGGCTGCCGGGAAACCGGCTGCCAGGAAGGCGGCCCCCAAGAAAACCGCAGTCAAGAAGGCAGCCAAGAAGGCCGCCCCCAAGAAAACGGCGCCGAAAAAGGCTGCCGTAAAGAAGGCCGCGAAGAAAGTTGCCAAGAAGACAACCAAGAAGGACGCCTAGTAACGGACGTTAGAGATGAATAAGGTTCTAGAGGCGATTGCGAATGTTTTCCGGATTCCGGATCTGCGCCGGCGTATTGGTTTTACGCTGGCGATGCTCGCAGTCTATCGTCTGGGAGGTCACATCCCGACCCCCGGCGTGAACACGGCTGAAATGCAGCAGATGTTCGAGCAGGCCTCGGGTACGGCGCTGGGCTTCATTGACCTGTTCTCCGGCGGCCAGCTGTCCCAGTTGACGATCTTCGCCTTGGGCATCATGCCCTATATTACGGCGTCGATCATCTTGCAGTTGATGACGATCGTAGTCCCCACGCTCGCTAAGTTACAGAAAGAAGGCGAGTTGGGACGCCGCAAAATCACGCAGTGGACTCGTTATCTGACGATTGCTCTATCCATCGCGCAGGCGCTAGCGATTGCCGGCGTGGTTCAGGGCGCCGGATTGGCCTACAACCCGGGTATCGGTTTCACCATGATGACCGTCTTGACCCTGACCACGGGCACGGCGTTCGTGATGTGGTTGGGCGAGCAGATTACCGAACGCGGCATCGGCAACGGGATGAGCTTAATCATCTTCGCGGGCATTGTCGTGGGTCTGCCTGGGGCCATTCTCAATCTCTATGAGAATGTGTTCGTCACCGGTCAATGGAACCTGATTCAGTTGGTGCTGATCCTGGTTTTCATGATCGTTGTCGTCGCCTTTATCGTGTTCGTGGAACGCGGAGAGCGCAGGATTCCGGTGCAGTACGCCCGGCGAATGGTCGGTCGCCGCATGATGGGCGGACAATCGACCCATTTGCCTTTGAAGGTCAATTCGGCCGGCGTCATCCCGGTCATCTTCGCTTCGTCCATTCTGGCGTTTCCGCAGACCCTGGGTTTGGTCGTTCAGGACAACCCGTATTTGGCGAATTTGTTGGGCACGATCGCCTACGGACGGCCGCTCTACGAGGCGCTCTACGTCACGCTGATCGTGTTCTTCTGCTTCTTCTACGTGTCGATCATTTTCAATCCGCAGGAAGTTGCTGATAATATGCGTAAGTACGGCGGATTCGTCCCGGGCATACGGTCCGGTAAGCCGACGGCTGACCACATCAACAGCATCCTGACCAAGATCACCATGGTTGGCGGTCTTTATCTCGCGCTGATCTCGGTCATACCGGACTTTTTGATCGCCGGCGTGCAGCTTCACCAGTTGCCGTTTATCGGCAATTGGGCGGATGCAACGTTGCCGCGATGGCTGCTCGACGGCCTGAATGTGAACTTTTACTTTGGCGGAACGTCGTTGCTGATCGTCGTCGGCGTTGCGATGGATACCGTCAATCAGATTGAGGCGCAATTGGTGATGCGCCACTACGAGGGATTTACGCCGCGAGCCGGAAGGATTCGCGGCCGGCGTTCGTTCGCTTAAGCGGTGCGGAAGCTGGGCAACGATAGAAACCAGGTGACGGAACGGCCGAGCATGATCATTCGAAAGAGCCCAGGCGAGCTCGAGAAGATGCGCTCGGCCAGCCGATTGGTCGCGGAGATCTTGGACGAATTGCGCGGGATGGTGGAACCCGGCATCTCGACCATGGACTTGGAAGTTGTTGCCGAGAAGAGAGTTTTGGAAGCGGGAGCGAAGGCGGCCTTTAAGGGGTACTATGTCCCGGCAGCCGGCAGTCGCTTCCCTTGTGTGTTGTGTACGTCGATCAATGAGGAAGTCGTTCATGGGATCCCGTCGAAGAAACGGGTCTTGAAAGAGGGCGACATCGTGAAGATCGACATTGGCGTGCAGATGGACGGCTACTTCGGGGACTCGGCGACAACGGTTGCCGTCGGCCAAGTGGACGCTCAAAAGACGCGACTGATGGAGGCGACGGAGAAGTCCCTCGCTTTGGCGATTGAACAAATGGTTCCGGGCAACCGGCTGTTTGATGTTTGTGGAGCCGTACAGCGGCACGTCGAGGGAGAAGGTTTTACGATCGTGCGCGAATTCGTCGGGCACGGAATCGGAGCCAAGCTCCACGAAGAGCCGCATGTGCCGAACTATGTGGACCAAAAGATGCGGAATCCGCGTCTGAGGGAAGGGATGGTTTTTGCCATCGAGCCGATGGTTGCCGCCGGCAACCCCGAGACGCATGTCTTATCGGATCGCTGGACGGCAGTGACGACGGATGGGTCGGCGGCGGCTCATTTTGAGCACACGGTGGCGATTACGGAGAAGGGACCGTGGGTTCTGACGACGAGGTAGCGGAGAGCGGAAACGTAAGAGGCGAAGTCATCGAAGAGTTGCCGAGCGCCCTTTACCGGGTAGCCCTGAGCGATCGAAGAGAGATTCTGGCCGGCGTCGCCGAACGACGCGGAATGGATTTCCTGAGGATCCTGCCGGGCGACCGGGTTCAGCTTCGGCTATCGCCTCACGATGATCGGCGCGGACGAATTGTTGGGAAGGATTCGAAATGAAAGTCAGAGCATCAGTGAAGCGACTCTGTAAGAACTGCAAGATTATCCGTCGCCGCGGCGTGGTGCGCGTTATCTGCAAGACGACGCCGAAGCACAAGCAGCGTCAGGGCTAAGGGAACGCAAGAGGATTTTATGGCACGTTTGGAAGGCGTCGACATACCGGATCATAAGCGAGCGGAAGTCTCGTTGACCTACATCTACGGGATTGGGTTCACCCGAGCCCGTTCGCTCCTGTACCGGGCCGGCATACCGTTCGACAAGAAGATGGGCGATCTCGATGACCAAGAGACGACCGCTCTGAGAACATTGCTCGAAGAGGAAGGCGCGGTCGAAGGCGACCTACGCAAAGAGGTGGCGCTCAACATCCGCCGCTTGATGGAAATCGGCTGCTACCGGGGTTTGCGACACCGTCGCGGCCTGCCCGTTCGCGGGCAACGCACGCACACCAACGCACGCACCCGAAAAGGACCCCGTAAGGGTCAGGTCGCCAACAAGAAGAAAGTCGCGAAGTAAGTAGAGCTGAGAAAGACCGATGGCGAAAGCAGCAGCAGCAAAAGGCAAGGGCAAGAAGAAGCTCAAGAGTCGCGTTAAGAAGAACGTCCCGATTGGCATTGTCCATATCCAGGCGACGTTCAATAACACGATCGTGACGATTACCGACCTAGAGGGCGGCGCGTTGAGTTGGTCGAGCGCGGGCTCGCTCGGCTTCCGCGGCTCCCAAAAGGGAACGCCGTTTGCGGCTCAGCAAGCCAGCATGACGGCCGTCAATGCGGCGCGAGAGCATGGTTTGCGCGCGGTAACGGTGCGCGTTAAGGGTCCCGGCGGCGGACGAGAGTCCGCGATCCGCGCTTTGGGCGCGGCGGGAATTCAAGTGAGGGCGATTCGAGACGTAACTCCGATTCCCCACAATGGTTGCAGGCCGCCGAAACGGCGCCGCGTCTGAGTCGGGATAGGGAAGGCTTTCTATGGCAAGAAACAGAGGACCGGTACTAAGGAGATCGCGCCGAGTCGGCTTGGCGCTCGATCCGAAGTCCGAACGACTTTTAGACCGGCGGCCGAATCCGCCAGGGCAGGTCAAACGCGGCCGGCGCCCGCGCAAGATGTCGAACTACGGCACGCAGCTGCAAGAGAAGCAGCGCGCGCGGTTCATGTACGACGTCTTGGAGCGGCAATTCCGGCTCTATTTCCAACGTGCGTTGCGCATGAAGGGCGTTGTCGGCGACAACCTGCTCTCCTTGCTGGAGCAGCGGTTGGACAATACGCTTTTCCGCCTCGGCTTCGCTATGACGCGCCGGATGGGCCGGCAGATCGTCAACCACGGACACATCGAGGTCAATGGCCGCAAGGTGGACATCCCGTCCTACACCGTGCAGCCCGGCGACATCATTCGCATCCGTGAGAAGAGTCGCGAACACGGCGGCATTCTGATCGCGTTCGAGACGCCGGCGGCCTCGTTGTTGCCTAGTTGGCTTGAAGCCGACGCTGAGCACTACGAAGGCCGGGTCATTGGCACTCCGAGCAAGGACGATCTAGTGCAGACTCAGATCAACGCCCAGCTCATCGTTGAGATGTACTCGAGGTAAGAGAGGACTGGGACCGCGCCGGGCTTTGCCCAGGACGCGGTTCCGCTTGGGGCGCTAGCGCCCGCGGCGGTCTTGGGCCGTCGAACGCGAAGAGGGAACGACAACAGGCATGTGGAAGGGATTTCAAAAGCCGAAGCGTCTGGCGGTCGATCCGGACACTCTGACCGCTACATTCGGTCACTTCACGGCGCAGCCGTTTGAACGCGGGTTCGGAACGACGATCGGCAACTCCATCCGGCGGGCTCTGCTGAGCTCCATCGAGGGCGCGGCTATTACAGCCGTCAAGATTGAAGGCGTCTCTCACGAGTTCAGTCCGATTCCCGGAGTGACCGAGGACGCAGCCGATATCATCTTGAACCTCAAGCAAATTCCGCTGAAGCTCTACACCGACGAGCCGCGCACCATCCGGCTGCGCGCAACCGAAGCGGGCGAGGTCTATTCGGGACAAATTGAGGTCGACTCCGAAGTCGAGATCCTCAATCCCAACATCTACCTGACCACGGTCAGCGAAGGCGGCCTTCTCGACGTCGAGATGCGGGTCAAAATCGGCCGCGGCTATGTCAGCGCCGAGAAGAACTTCGATGAAGAACTGCCGATGGGTTATATCCCCATCGATTCGGTCCATTCCCCGGTGCGCAAGGTCAATTTCACGGTTGACCAAGCGCGTATCGGACAAATGACCGACTACGACAAGCTGGGCCTCGAAGTTTGGACCAATGGCGCGGTGAGTCCTCAGGACGCCATCGGCTTGGCCGCCAAGTTGATCAAAGATCACATGAGCATCTTTATCAATTTCGAGGAAGAAGCTATCGTCGAGGAGCAGCCGGTCGATGCATCGACCGAGCGCTACAACGAGAACCTGAACCGTTCGGTCGAAGAGTTGGAACTCTCGGTGCGGTCTTACAACTGCCTCAAGAATGCCAATATCCAGACGATCGGCGACTTGGTGGTCCGCAGCGAATCGGACATGCTCAAGACCAAGAACTTCGGCCGCAAGTCGCTCAATGAAATCAAAGAAATCCTGGGCGGTATGGGACTTGGCCTCGGCATGCGTTTCGACGACCAAGGCCGCTTAATCGCGCCCGAGGGCGGCAGCGAGGAAGAAGAACTGTAGGCCTGCGGTTTCGCGCGGGGATGAGGACGGTATTATGCGGCACAGGATAGGCGGCTACAAGTTAGACCGCGATAGTTCAGCTCGACGTGCGCTCTTCCGGGCGCTGACGACGAGCTTGATCATGGAAGATCGGATCAAGACCACGGTCACCAAGGCCAAAGCGGTTCGCCCGCAGGTCGAGAAGATGATTACGCTCGCAAAGCGGGATACGCTGCATACCCGGCGGCAAGCGGCGGCATTCCTGATGTCCGATGAAGCCGTGAAGAAGTTGTTCGATACGGTCGGTCCCCGCTTCGCGGATCGTCAGGGCGGGTACACCCGCATCATGCGCGTTGGCTTTCGTCAGGGCGACGGCGCCGAAGAGGCCATCATCGAGTTGCTGGGATCGGAAGTCAAGAAACGCGCCGAAGACCGCCGCAAACGTCGCGACGAACGCCTCAGGCAGCAGCAAGAGCAGACGGAGCAGGCCGCCGCGGCAAACTAACCGCTATCGCACTCACAGAAGGTCAAGGGCGGACATCGGATGTCCGCCCTTGCTACGTTGAGCCGGAACCTAGAATGAAATGATGCAGGTTTATCGAGCGGTCATTGCGGTCGCCTTGTTGATAGCCGGACTCAGCGGATGCGGAGATGCCGCCGACGGAGGCGTCGCCGCGGTCGTCAACGGCTATCGGATTACCTACGACGAGCTTGAGGATTACCACCGCCAACAGATGCCTGGGCAAGAAGATCCGCCCAGCGCCGAGCAGTCGCGGATGCTGCGCCTCAATTTGTTGCGCGAGATGATCGATCGCCAGATTCTGCTGCAGAAAGCGGAGAGTGTCGGGCTGGTCGCCGTCGACGACGAAGTCGAGGCCCGGTATAGCGAATTCCGGACGCCATTCCCTTCCGATGAGGAGTTCGAAACATCGTTGCGGGAGCGCGGGATGTCGCCGGCGGAGTTGCGAGTTTCGATTCGCCGCAACCTGACCATTGAGAAGCTCTTCAACCGCGAGATTACTTCGCGCGTCTCCGTCGCTGAGCCGGAGATGCGGCGGTACTACGAAGAGAACAGCGCCAGCTTCTCGCGGCCCGAGCCTCAGTTGCACCTCGCTCAGATTGTCGTAACCGGCGAGGCGGAATCCCCGCCGCCGAATCTGCTCAACGACGATGCCAAGGACCGCAAGGCCGCTTCGGAAAAGATCACGATGCTTGCCCAGCGACTAGCTGCGGGCGAGGAATTCGGCACCTTGGCGCAGAACTACTCGGAGGATCCTGCATCCACTCCGAGCGGCGGCGACTTGGGATTCATCCCGCAATCGTCGCTGGAGAAGGCGCCTGTGGCGTTGCGTCGTGTCGTCGCGGCGCTCTCGCCGGGCGAAACCTCTCCGGTAGTCGAGATCGACGGCGTCTATCGCATCATCCAGTTCATCGAGCAGCAGCCCGCCGGTCTGCGGGATTTCTCCGACCCAAGCGTGCAGCAAGAGATCCAGCAAACCTTGCGTAACCGCAAAGACCAGCTGCTGAGGTCCGCTTTTTTGGAACTCGCCCGCAGCGAAGCCGAGGTTGAGAACCTGCTGGCAAAGCAGATCGTCGACAGCTACGGTTTAGCCGATTAGCCGTTTACTTCCGCGATTGCGAAGTCAGCATTTCCACGCCGACCAGGTCAGTAGGGTACTTGCCGGTATAGCAGGCGTAGCAGCAATCGTCCGCCAGGCTCGCCACCGACTTGCGCAAACCGGCCAGCGACAGATAAGCCAGAGAATCGGCGCCGGTGAATTCTCGAATCTGCTCCACTGTCTGGTTGGCGGCGATCAGTTCCGAACTCGACGGCGTGTCCACGCCGTAGTAGCAAGACGAGATTGTCGGCGGACACGAGATCCGCAGGTGGACCTCCTTCGCGCCGAACTCCCGCATTAAGCGAACGATCTTGCGCGACGTGGTGCCGCGAACGAGCGAGTCATCGACTAAGATGATTCGCTGACCTTCAACGATGTCTCGCACTGGGTTCAGCTTTTGCCGTACCCGCGAGTCCCGCATCGTCTGCGTCGGCTCGATGAAGGTGCGGCCGACGTAATGGTTACGGATGAGGCCGAGGCGGTACGGAAGACCCGATTCCGAGGCATAGCCGATCGCGGCCGGCACGCCTGAATCAGGAACGGCGATGACGCAGTCCGCCGGCACCGGACTCTCCCGGGCTAGAATGCGGCCGAGCATCTCGCGCGACTGCGCCACGGAGCGACCAAACACGCGTGAATCCGGTCTCGAAAAGTAAACGTGCTCAAAGACGCAGTGCGACTTATTTAACTCGGGAGCGAACCGTTCGCGAGAGATGCCTTCGTTCGAAACGATGACCATTTCGCCCGGCTTCACTTCATCGATCAATTCGGCCTGAATCAGGTCGAAGGCGCACGTCTCTGAGGCAAAGACGTAGGCTAGTTGGCCGTCCGGCGTTTCCAATTTGCCCAGCGAAAGCGGCCGGAAGCCGCGTTGATCCCGGGCGACGATCAAGCGATCTTGAGCGAGCAGCACCAGCGAGTAGGCGCCTTCCAGGCGCAGCAACGACTCGCGCAGCGCGTGACGCAGCGTCGACTCGCGCGAGCGGGCCATCAGATGCGGAATCACTTCCGTGTCGCTCGTCGCTTGGAAGATCGATCCGGACGCTTCGAGCTCGCGGCGCAATTCCCAACCGTTCGTCAGATTGCCGTTGTGCGCGATCGCTAGTTGGCCCTTGGAGCACTGCACCGTGAACGGCTGTGCATTCAGATGCGCGCTGGGTCCCGCGGTGGAGTAGCGCGTATGACCGATCGCGGCTCTCCCTTTGAGCTTTTTCAGCGTCGCCTCGGAGAACACCTCGCGCACCAGACCCATGCCCTTGTGCGTGCGCAGTTCCTTGCCGTCGCTGGTGACGATCCCGGCGCTTTCCTGCCCACGATGCTGCAGAGCATAGAGGCCCAGGTAGGCGAGTTTCGACGCCTCCGGATGACCCCATACTCCGAAAACCCCGCACTCGTCGTGGAAGCGGTCATCATCGATGTCCGCGCCCACGACCTGTAGCTGGTGGTCGTCTTCGGTGTTCATTTTTTCAGCATCCTTACAAGCGCCGTATCCCAACTCTCGAACAGAGAATCCGTCGAGACGTCAAATAGGGGCTTGTCGTTGACCTGGAAGCTTATCTGCGGAGCATCTTTCGTCCGGCCGATGACAACAGCCGGAACACCGCGCTCTTGAGCAGTACGCTCAACACTACTTAGTTTAGACCCCTCAATCGAGAGCAAGATTCTCGAAGGGGCCTCATGAAATAAGACCGCAGCCAAGGGGGAGTCGGTTTCAAGGGAAATCTCAGCGCCCAGGCGCTTCGCTGCGAAACAGCACTCCGCGACGGCGACGGCAAGCCCGCCATCGCTCACGTCGTGCACCGACTCCGCCAAGCCTTCCTGGACGATCTGTCGAACCGTCGCTTGTACGGCGATCTCAAAGTCGAGATCCAATGCCGGCGGCAGGCCCCAAACCTGCTTGGTGATCGCCTTGGCGTACTGCGAGGAGCCGAAACGCCGCTCCAACTGATCGTCGCCGCCCGGCAGCAACCCGCCGATCAACACCAACACCCTGCCGCCGCCCTGGAAGGTAATTCCCGCGGGGCGGCTCATGTGCGGCAGCACGCCCACCATGCCCATCACCGGCGTCGGATAGATGGCGGCGCCGAGCGTCTCGTTGTAGAGGCTGACGTTGCCGCCGGTAATCGGCGCCTTGAACGCTGTGCAGGCTTCGCCGATACCTTCGATCGCGGCGACGAGTTGAGCCATGATCTCCGGCTTCTCCGGATTGCCAAAGTTCAAGCAATTCGTCGCGCCGACTGGTTCCGCGCCGACCGTTGCCAGATTGCGGCAACACTCCGCTACCGCGAGCATGGCGCCTTGCTTCGGGTCTAACGCGCAGTAGCGGCCATTACCGTCCAGCGACATCACCAGCGAAACGCCCGCTTCCTTGACTCTCACCACGGCT
>CAMPKL010000042.1 GCA_946887065.1 uncultured Bryobacterales bacterium | reverse complement strand
AACACCCTCCGGCCGCCGTGCTTGCGCTGCAGGCCAAGCGTAGCCTTGAAGACGCCGCCTTTGCCCTTGACCTGCTCAAGGTTTTCTTCCCGGCTGCAGTCCGCCACATCTTCGCCGAATACGTAGACGCGTTCATCGCGCGCCATCTCATCGTCCATGCAGGCGTTGATCAGATCGACCATCGTCCGCGGCCCGCCCTCCAGCTTTGCCTCGGTCGAAAATGCCGCTGACGTCGGGTCGACATCCGGAGAGTACAGATAGAGCATCGCCGTTTCAGGCTTCGGCGCCGGAGAGGCGACCGCTTCGACCGCCGCCCGCTGAACCTCTTCCTCGATGTCGGCCTGAATCTCAAGCAGGTCAGTCCGCTTCGCCAGGCCTTCCTGTAGCAACACATCCGCAAATCGCTGGATCGCGTCGCGGCAGTCCTCCGCCTCGCGTTCCGCCGGCGTCTTATAGGACGCCTCGTCATCAGACAGGGAATGCCCGTAAGGGCGCGTGACATGGGCGTGGACCAGCGCCGGTCCCTGGCCGCTGCGGCAGTGTTGGAAAGCCTTTTCCAAGGTCGTGAAGCTGGCTTGGAAATTCGTGCCGTCCGTCTCGTAAATCGCCAGCCCCGGAAAACTCTTGAGCAACTTCGAAATGCTGCCGCCCGGCGTTTGGGACTCAACCGGGACGGAAATCGCGTAGCCGTTGTCTTCGATGAGATAGAGCAGGGGCAGCCGCTCTAGTGAGGCCGCGTTGATCGACTCCCAGAACTCGCCCTCCGACGTCGCGCCTTCGCCCGCGCAGACAACGGTGACCTCGTACTCCTCTGCTTGATCACCCTGCGCCAACCGGCTGGCATGCGCACAGCCCACAGCTTGAAGGCACTGCGTACCCGTCGCGCTCGACGGCGACACGATATTGAGTTCCGGAAACGACCAGTGAGTCGGCATCTGCCGGCCGCCGGACGCAGGGTCAGCGGCAGCGCCGACAGTCTGAAGTAACATTTCGAGCGGCTTAACGCCCAAAGTTAAGCAGATCGCACGATCGCGGTAGTAAGGGTAAAGCCAGTCGACGCCGCGACGCATATGCAAGCCTGCAGCGACTTGAATCGCCTCATGGCCAGCGCAACTAATTTGAAAAAAAGCTTGGTTTTGGCGCTTGAGAATGATCTCGCGGTCATCCAACCGCCGCGACAAGTACATCAGCCGATATACCTGAAGAAGGTCGTCGGATGAAAGGCCGACCACCGGAGATGTATAAGATGATCGCAGCCGACTGCTTTCGCTCATGAGCCACGGGACACTATAACATGGCATTCGCGCCTTCCACCCGCACGAACGCACAACTGATTTATAACTAGCTTTAGTTTCTGTAGTTTATGGCCAAGATATGGAACCGTAGGAATTCGATGCCGGCTCTGATGGCCGCGTTGGCTGCGGTGCTTCTCCTTCTGGCCGGCCTGCAATACCGTTGGATCGGAGAGATCAGCGAAGCGGATCGTGACCGCTTGGGCCGTGGACTCGAAGTCGCGGCGGAGCAGTTCCGCAGGGACTTCAACCGCGAGCTGGCCGGCGCGGCCTCCGCTTTTCGGATGCGGCCCGATGACATCGCCCGAAACGATTGGAGATTCTTGGCCGACGATCTAGCACGCTGGACGGATTCCGGACCGGTCGGATTGAGAATCGACGCGCTTTATATTCAGGAAAGACCTTCCAACGGAGGCCTTCCTCGAACGCTCCAGCTGCTTCGGGGGGGCCAGGAGTTCGGGGAAGCCGCGGCGCCTCGCGAAGTCCAGGCGATCTTTGACGCTTCGCCCCGGCCTTTCGGTCGCGGCGGCGGGCCGCCCGGCCCTCGCACCACTTACTGGGCCTTTCTGCCGGATGGTCCGGCACTCGTTACGCCTTTGATCAGCCGACCGCCCAGAGATCGCGGACGCGGCGGAGGCGGCAGAGATTTCTATGGCGACCTAGTCGTCGTATTCAATCGAGAGGCTTTGCTCGGATCACTGCTGCCCGAGATAGAAAGCCGCTTCGTTCCCGCCAGCGGAGAGCCGCATTACCAACTCGCGGTGATCGACCCAGCGACGGCGCAGGTACTTTTCGCCAACGCCGAGATTCCGGCCAAGGACTTTCTCAACGCTGAGCAGCAACTCCCGCTCGTCTACACGATAGAAGAACTCATAGCGCGCTTCGCGGCCCGACGCAGTCGCACAGCAGGTCCCCCTGATCCGGACGGTCCGCCTCCAGCCCCGGAGTGGGAGCAAGGATCCGGACGCGCTTTCTCCCGCGCCGTCGTCGCTTCCGTGCCCGAAAGAGGAGGATGGGTCCTAGCGGCTCGCCACAGCGGAGGATCCCTCGACGAAGTCGTCTCCGGTCTGCGGATGCGTAATCTGGCCATCAGCTTCGGCATTCTCCTGCTGCTGTCTGTCGGCCTCGCCTTGGCTCTCATCTCGGCCCGCCGGGCCGAAAAGCTAGCTCAACTGCAGATGGAGTTCGTGGCCGGAGTCTCCCACGAGCTGCGAACGCCGATTGCGGTCATTCGCCAGGCTGCCGACAATCTCGCCGAAGGAGTCGTTTCATCCCCGGAGCAAACCCGCGAGTACGGCCGGCTAATGCGCGGAGAGGGCCGGCGGCTGACCAACATGGTGGAACAGACGCTCCAATTCGCATCGTCCCAAGCCGGCAAACAGCGTTACTCGATTGAAACTCTGGCTCCTGCCGACTTGATTGAGCTCGCGGTAGCGGAGTCTCGATCCGAAATTGCTGAGGCGGGGGTAGAGTTGACGCTCGACGTCCCCGCGGACCTGCCCCCCGTGCGCGGCGATTCCTCGGCCGTGAGGCAGTGCCTGCGAAACCTCCTGAGCAACGCGCTGAAGTATCGGGGGCAGTCCAAAGAGATCACTCTTGCTGCCGCCGCGGAAGGACGTTTCGTCAGATTCGACGTCCGCGACTTCGGTCTGGGAATTGCTCCCGAGGACCTGCCCCAGATTTTCGAACCTTTTTATCGCGGCCGCCAGGCCGTCGACGCCCAGATACAGGGGAGCGGCTTGGGCCTCAGCCTCGCCAAGCAGGCCGCTGAGGGCGCAGGCGGCACGTTGAAGGCCGCCAGCCAACTAGGGTCATTCAGTACATTTACCCTGCGGCTTCCGATCGCAGAGGTCCGAGGGACGGCCTCTTAATGTCGAAGAAAATTCTCATCATCGAAGACGAACCGGGGCTGCGATTGACGCTCAGCGACCGGCTGCGCAGCGAAGGCTATGAGGTCGACACGGCTTCCGATGGTCTGGAGGGGGAGGCTAAAGCAAGTTCGGGTTCCTTCGACGTGATCCTGCTCGACGTCATGCTGCCCGGCAAAGGCGGCTTCGATGTCTGCCGCGACTTGCGCCAGCACGGAACGACCACCCCGATCCTGATGCTCACGGCTCGCGGCCAAACCATCGACAAAGTCTTGGGCCTTAAGATCGGAGCCGACGACTATCTCACTAAGCCGTTCGAAACCATGGAACTCCTCGCCCGGATCGAAGCTCTATTGCGCCGCAACGCTTCTCCCGCCGCCCCCTCCTCGGCAAGTTACTCATTCGGCGATGTTAAGGTCGATGTTCGCCGCACGGAAGTCCGCAAGGGCGGGGAGGAAATATCGTTGTCGGCGAAGGAGTTCCAGTTGCTCAAATACTTCTTGGAGCACCGCGGCGATACGCTCTCAAGAGACGTCCTGCTGCATGAAGTGTGGGATTACGACTCCACTCCGACCACGCGCACGGTCGACGTGCACATCGCTTGGCTGAGACAAAAGTTGGAGGAGAACGCCAAGCAGCCCAGATGGATTCTCACGGTACACGGCATGGGCTATAAGTTTGCCGAGTGATTACGTTAAGAGGGTTTTACCGCCATTTAACGATCACATAACACCCAAAATGGCGGACGCCGCGTCTCCTATAGCGAGAGTCGCAGCAACCGGGCGGCCCAGGGAATCGTAAGGAGATCAGATTTATGACCAGACTACTAGCTATCGTCGCTTCGGCCGCGTTCGCCGTCGCTCTATTCGCCCAACGGCCGGAAGGCCGCCGCGGCGGCCAGACGCCTGACGCACTCGTCGCCTATCTCAATCTGAGCGAAACGCAGGTCGCAGCGCTTCAAGAGAACAACAAGGCGATGCGGGAGGCGATTCGGACGATTATGGAGTCCGCCCGCGCCGAGCGCGGAGACGTTCGTGAAGAACTTCAACAAGACAATCCCAATCCAACGATCGTCGGTCAGGCGATGGTTGATGCCAAAGAAACTCGTGAAGCAATCCGCGCCAAAAGTGCCGAGTTCCGCGCGAATGCACTCGCCATCTTGACCGCTGACCAGCAAGCTTCGTTGGCGGCGCTGCAACAGGCTTTGGATCTCGCTCCGACCGCGCGGCAAGCAATCGGAGCCAACCTGTTGGAATCACCCGAAGGCGGGATGGGCCCGGGCGGTCCTTTCGGCAGGCGGGGAGGCCCCGGCGGCCCTGGCCGCGACCACAGGTAAACATCCGGGTTGGGTTCGAATCGAGCCTGCGGACCTCATCCGCGGGCTTTTTTTCTGGCTGGCGAATCTAGCCCGAGCGCCCGCCTGACGGAGAAACTTTTGTCCTGAAGCTTCGGTCGCCGCACTTCGACTGGTTGTCCCCAAAGCGCCGCCCAGGGATTATCGATCAGCAAACGCTGGGCCCGCTCCTGACCCCAGCGATAGACGACGGTTCTGAACGCTTGATCGAGCGACGGCGTCCGGCGATTAACCGAGCGTGCATCCGAGACGATAAAGTGCACCAGTTCGGCATCCAACAACGATGTCGCACACTCCTCGGCACGAGCGCCGTTGCGGCCAGCGAGCGAGTCGGCGCCAATGGCGACCAGGGATCCACGCTTGATCCAATGACGCACGCGGCGCAAATCATTTTGCACCAGGGTCAAAGTTTCAGGGAGCGAAATAATCCCCGTATAACCGCACTCCTTAATCGCCGTCAAAAGTTTCGCCACTCCCCGCGTGAGCGCTCCGCTCGAGGGCCGCAACAGCAAGTACCGGCGCGAGTTGATCGAAAAGCGGCTAAGGTCGGACATCGCTGCCGCAAGGCTCTCATGGCTCAATTCCAGAACCGTTCCCGTGTGCAGATGTAAGGCCCCGTTCAGCCGCGCCTCAAGCTCCACGGTCTTTGCCTCAACTTCGCTACGGTCAAAATTGAATTGAGCCGCGCAACTGGGCGTCGCCACTAACTCGCGCGTTCCCGCCCTGGCGGCCGCCTGGCACATCTTGATTGCCGTGGCCTCGTCCTCGGCCCCGTTGTCGAGCCCGGGCAGTACATGTGCCTGCAGATCGACCACGGGACGTTATTACCCGACGCCGATCCAGGCCTTGCTTGCCGCGGCCTTCTCGATGGCATCAAGCACCTTCTGGTTTCGTACGCCGTCTTCGAAGTCGGGCTTCACGTCCGTCGACGAGCCCAACGACATCACAAAATCGTAGACGCTGTGCGTGAAGCTGTGTTCGTAGCCGATGATGTGTCCGTCAGGCCACCAATGCCCGCCATAGGGATGGACTTCGTCGCAGCAGATAATCGTTCGGAATCCCTGCGCATCCCGATCGTCGCCGACAGCGAAAAACTGCAAGCGATTGAGGTCCTCCAGATCAAAGACCACGGACCCCTTCGAACCATTGATCTCAAACGTGTTCTGGTTCTTCCTGCCGGCCGCGAAGCGAGTGGCTTCAAGAGTACCGATCGCGCCCTGTTCGAATCGAATGCAGGCCGCGAAGGCATCGTCCACCGTCACTGGTTGCGAGCCGTTACCCTTGAGCGCCGGCCGCTCCTTGATGAACGTCTCGGTTGTTGCCGCGACATCGCGAATTTCGCCGCAAAGATAGCGTCCCAGGTCGATGATGTGGGCGCCCAAGTCCCCTAAAGCGCCGGAGCCGGAAGCCTCCTTATCGAAGCGCCACAACCGCGGCAAATCCTCGGACATCGCCCAGTCCTGTAGATAGCGCGCCCGGAAATGGAAGATCTTGCCAAGCCGGCCGTCCTCGATAAGCCGCTTCGCCAAACTCACGGCGGGCACACGCCGGTAGTTGTGCATCAGGAAGTTCTTTACGCCCGCGCCCTTCACGGCATCCAGCATCTGTTGGGCCTCGGCCGCCGTGTTCGCCAGCGGCTTTTCGCAGATGATATGTTTGCCCTGCTTTGCCGCTTCAAGCGCCATCGCGCAGTGCAGGTGACCCGGGGTTGATATATCCACCAGATCGATGTCCTTGCGCGCCATAACGGCCTTCCAGTCCGTCGACGCTTCCTGCCAGCCAAATGTCGCACGGGCCGATTCGGTCTCCTCGGCATTCCGTCCGACGATGACAGCCATCTCGACTTGCGGCGCGTCCGGGAAGAACTTGTTGACGTTTCGATACGCTTGGCTATGGGCCTTGCCCATGAACTTGGTGCCGAACAGCGCTACACGAATGGCCATCGTGGTCTAATTCTCCGGATTTGTCTTGTAACGAAACCAACAGCCCGAGGGGTTAAATGAACATCTCTTCGTCGCTCGTCGCCCGGTCGGGAGTCGGTCTACGAGAAGCGCCGGATAGATGCTCCAGCACGGCGGTCACGGCGGAGACGACCCCGCGGACCTGGCGTATGGGTCCCAGGATCGTCTTTTGGACAATTTCGGTCGTCTCGTTTAACCGCCGAAGCGTCACCTCGACGCCGCCGTCGACTCGCTCTGCTTGCAAGCGCGCCGTTTGGGAGAGATCGTCCAATAAACTCTCTACTGTGGCCATCTGCTTTCGGCCCGATGCGGTGATGTCCTTCACATCGACTAGGATCTGTTTGGTCTGATCTCGAGTTTCGTCTAGCGTCTTGCGCGCTGACTCCGCGAGCGGCTCCAGCTTGTCCATGAACGATGTCGCTCGCTCGCGCATTGCCTTCGACGAGCGGTACATACCGAAAACCATGCCCGCCATGACGACCAATGCGATCGCCGCCACGCCCGTAAACGCAGCCATCGTGTAGAGCAGCAGTAGTTCTCGATCCATTTTCGGAAGTCTATCTACTGCCTGGCTAGGCCTCGGACGCCTCGGTTGTCGAATCGCCCGCCGGCGCGGCGCCGGTCACCGTCGCCTCGCGGTATGCCTTGCGGCCGGCCTCAAGAGCTGCCGCCAACTGGCCCCGTTGCGTCTCAATCGCCCCGCGGCCTTTCTGCACCGCTTCCTCCGCCTTATGCTTCAGTTCGGTGCTTCGTTCGCGGACATACTCGCGGCCTTCTTCGGTCCGCTTCTTCAAATATTCGCGGCTTTCGCCGGCGCGTTCGCGGACGTACTCACGGCCTTCTCCTGCCCGGCGGCGAACATAGTCGCGGCCTTCGTTTGCGCGATGCCGTAATTCTTCACGGGTTTCTTCGCCGGATCGCGGCGCATAGAGAATGCCCAGCGCGGCTCCTATACCGAGACCGCAGAGAAAATAAGGAAGTTTCGATTCAGACATGGCTCCAGCCCCCTGTTGGCATTGCTCTTTCAGGCGAACGTACGCTGATAGTAGCACACGCTTAGGAGACGCCCCACGCCCGGAAATCGTTGCTTTTAAGGTTCTTCGATCAGTTCCAGCAGGACGCCGCCGGCGCTGGCGGGATGTACAAACACGTAGCGATAACCGTGGGCCCCTAGGCGAATCTCATCCGCCACAAGCCGCCGCCCCGAAGCCCTCAGACGCTCCACCGACGCCTCTAAATCCTCGACCTGAACCGCGATGTGGTGTAACCCGGGACCGCGGCGCGAGAGGAACTTCGTAATCGGGGAATCCGCACCCGTCGCTTCAAGTAACTCGATACGGGAGTCGCCGACCGGCAACATCGCCACGACGACGCCCTCGGCTGGAACCTCCGCCCTTGTCGTTGGCGAGACGCCCAGCGCGTCCTGGTAGAGCGACAGCGCCTCATTGATCGACTCAACGGCAATCCCAATATGGTGGATTTTTGGGGACGGCAAGCCTCTATCTTCGGGCGGCCACAAACCGCTAAGCAAGTCGGCTTAGAATTCGGGTTGCAAGATCCAAACGGCCGGTTCGGCATTGGAGTCTACGCTTGTCTGCTCCGTAACCAACAGATTCGAACCCACGAAGGTCAGATCCGCCGGACGCATCCCGATCGAAAGAGCCGCTGCCTGAACCGCTTTCCGATCTCCGCAATCGAGGCCGCAACCGGCGATGGTCCGGATCGTGCCGGCGGCGTCTATGACCCGGATCCGTCCGTTGCCCGTATCCGCGACATAGAGATTTCCCTGGCTGTCCGCGGCGAGACCGCGCGGGGCATTGAGCTTAGCCTCGATTGCCGGGCCTCCATCGCCGGCGAACCCGGGCTCGACGCCGCCAGCGATCACCTCTCTAACGCCCTCACGCGAAACTCGAAAGATCGAGTGCCGCGTCGTGTCCGCCAAGAAATATGCGCCCGAGGCATCCCTCGCCACACCCGAGACGGATGCGATAGCGTTCTCTCCGGCTAGGTCTTCAGCGGTAATCAGCGACCGCGCGGACCATGTTGCGGTGGCCAGCGGGGCCGTTGGTCTTTCGGCGACCTGAGGGGTCCCATCGTCGTAGATGAGGAAGAATGGCGGCATCAGCGTCAGGCCGTAACGGACCGGTAAAAACATCGGCAGTGAGGCCAGCAACACCAACAGCAACACCGATCCAATCTGTATCTTCGGATCTTCCGCCGCTTGGAATATCCAGTGATCGTGTTTGGCCTTTTTTTGACCGCTATGAGGTGAGGCGTCGCCGCAGTAGGAACAGTATTTCTTAGAGCCTCGCAGAACACTGCCGCAACGCCCGCAATAGTGCTGGAGCGTTTCCCAATCGGACACCAGAGTGGTCGTGGCGACGCCGCAGCTGTCGCAGAACTTCCCTTTGTCGACCAGTTCGTGCTTGCATTGCCGGCAAGCTGTCGCCGGCACGGTTTGTGGCTCCCGAGTGGTCACTCCGTATCTACCCAGCCCGATTCTAATCGGCCTGGGAAGAACCATGGGGTAGAGTAAAAACCCTAAGACGCCTGGGCGGAACAGCCCATCACCAGCGTCTACGCAGCCGGCAAATCGCTGTGACCCATCAGATATTCATCGACTGCCCGAGCCGCCTTCCGGCCCTCAGCAATGGCCCATACAACCAGCGATTGACCGCGTCGAGCATCTCCCGCTGCGAACACCTTGTCAACCGAGGTGCGGAACTCTCCGAAATTGGCCCGCACGTTGCCGCGGCCATCATACTCAACACCCAGCTGGTTCAAAAAGCCTTCCTGTACCGGATGCACGAAGCCCATCGCCAGCAACACCAAGTCGGCGGGAATTTCGAATTCCGAACCCGGAATTTCCTTCATGCCCTCGCGCCGCCCGGTAACGGGATCAGCCTTGTCCCAGGCCAGCCGCACCCCTCGCAGGGCCTTGATTTTGCCGTGGCCGTCTCCGATGAACTCTTTGGTGCTGACGGCATAGTCCCGCACGTCGCCTTCCACGTGCGAACTCTCGACCTTAAAAGTGAACGGCCATAACGGCCATGGCTGGGCCCCGGCCTCATCCCGAGATTCAGGAGGTCTGGGCATCAGCTCAAACTGCTTGATGCTCGCTGCGCCTTGGCGCCGGGATGTTCCCAAACAATCCGCGCCAGTGTCGCCGCCGCCGATGATCACGACGTGTTTGCCCTTGGCCGTCAGATCGAAATTGGAATCAACAGCCCTTCCGCCCACTCGCCGATTCTGCTGCGGCAAGAAGTCCATCGCAAAGTAAATGCCTTCCAATCCCCTGCCCGGAATCGGCAGATCTCTCGGCTTTTCCGAGCCGGTTGCGATGAGCACGGCGTCGTATTCAGCCATCAGCTCATTGGCCTGCACGTCAACCCCGATATGCACTCCGCAACGGATTTCAATCCCCTCCGCTTCCATCTGTTCGAGGCGCCGGGTGACGTGATGCTTCTCCATCTTGAAGTCGGGGATGCCGAGAGCCAATAGCCCGCCCGCAACTTCGTTTTTTTCAAACAACGTGACCCAGTGCCCGGCGCGATTCAGCTGCTGTGCCGCCGCCATTCCCGCCGGACCCGACCCGATGACCGCTACCTTTTTGCCCGTCCGGACCAGCGGCGGATTCGGAACGATCCAACCCTCATCCCAACCCTTGTCCACAATCGACTTCTCAATCGACTTGATCGTCACCGGATCGTCGTTGATGCCCAGCACGCAAGCTTCTTCACAAGGCGCCGGGCAGATTCGTCCGGTGAACTCCGGGAAGTTATTCGTCGAATGCAGCTCCCGCAGCGCCTCCTGCCAACGTCCGCGGTAAACAAGATCGTTCCAGTCGGGAATGATGTTGTTCACCGGACAGCCCGTATGACAAAACGGAATCCCGCAGTCCATGCAACGAGCGCCCTGCTTCTTGAGAACGCCCTCCGGCGTCGGTTCATAGACTTCGTTCCAGTCTTTGATGCGAACGAGTACATCGCGGCCTTTGGGGGCCTCGCGCGCGTACTCCATAAATCCAGTAGCTTTACCCATGTTCACTTGCTCGCCATCCAACTCACCCAGGGCGAGCATTAAACCTCGGTGAGCCTCGCTCCGCTCTCGGCCAACGCCCTCTTCAGTTCACGTGGGAAAACCTTGATGAACTTCGGCGCCATCTGCTCCCAGTGCTCCAAAACCCATTGCCCTTTCGGACTGCGCGTGTACTCGACATGCCGCTCAATTTGCGATTTCACGAAATCGACATCGACTTCGTCGCCCAGCGGATCGAGGTCGACGTTGGCATTGTAGATGCACCGCGTGGCGAAGTCTCCGTGCTCATCGAGAACGAATGCGATGCCGCCGGACATGCCTGCCGCAAAGTTGCGGCCGCACTCGCCCAGGATGATGGCGCGGCCGTTGGTCATGTATTCGCAGCCGTGGTCTCCCACGCCTTCCACGACAACCGTGGCGCCTGAATTGCGAATACAGAAGCGCTCGCCGGCCATGCCGTTCACATACGCTTCGCCGCTGGTGGCGCCATAGAAGGTCACGTTGCCGATAATGATGTTTTCCTCAAAGACGAAGCTCGATCCTTCCGGCGGCGCCACGATCAGCTTGCCGCCTGAAAGCCCCTTGCCGAAGTAGTCGTTCGCGTCCCCGCGCACCGACAAAGTCATTCCGGCTGACGCCCAAGCCCCGAAGCTCTGCCCGGCCGGACCTTCAAAGTCGATCCAGATCGAATCTTCCGGCAGTCCCTCGGCCCCATGCTTACGCGCGATTTCAGCCGAAAGCATTGTACCGACGGTGCGATTCGTGTTCTTGATCTTGTAGGAGAACCGGACCTTTTCGCCCTTATCCAACGCCGGTTTCGCCAAGCGGATCAACTCGTTGTCGATCTGCAACTCGATGCCGTGATTCTGTGTGCTCGTGTGCCGGCGCGAGATCGAGCGATCGACCGGCGGATCATAAAATACCCGGCTGAAGTCGAGTCCCTTCGCTTTCCAATGTTGGATGGCTTGCTTTGTGTCCAACTTGTCGACCCGGCCAATCATCTCGTCAAACTTACGGAAGCCAAGCTGCGCCATGATCTTCCGCGCTTCTTCGGCTACAAAGAAAACGAAATTGATGACGTCCTCGGGCTTGCCCGCGAACTTCTTCCGTAACTGCTTATCTTGCGTCGCAATACCGACGGGACAGGTGTTCAGATGGCACTTGCGCATCATGATGCAGCCCATCGCGATTAACGGCATTGTGGCGAAGCCAAACTCGTCCGCGCCTAGCAGCGCGCCGATCACGACGTCGCGCCCCGTCTGCAGTTTCCCGTCGACCTGAACGCGGATTCTGCCGCGCAGGTCGTTCATCACCAGCACTTGCTGCGTCTCGGAAAGTCCCAACTCCCAGGGCGTGCCCGCGTACTGGATCGAACTCACCGGGCTGGCCCCCGTGCCGCCGTCATGCCCGGCAACCAAAACCAGATCCGCGTGCGCCTTGGAAACGCCCGCGGCGACGGTGCCGATACCGACCTCGCTCACCAACTTCACCGAGACGTTGGCCTTGACGTTCGCGTTCTTGAGATCGAAGATCAGCTGCCCCAAATCTTCGATTGAGTAAATATCATGGTGCGGGGGAGGCGAGATCAGTCCCACGCCCGGCGTGGAGTGTCGAAGCCAGGCGATAACTTCATCGACTTTGTGCCCCGGCAACTGACCGCCCTCGCCGGGCTTGGCCCCCTGCGAAATCTTGATCTGCAGTTCGTCCGAGTTGACCAAGTAGTGAGACGTGACGCCGAACCGTCCCGAAGCGACCTGTTTGATCGCCGAACGTCTGCTGTCGCCGTTTGCGTCTGGAATAAAGCGCGCCGGATCCTCCCCGCCTTCGCCCGTGTTCGATCGCCCGCCGATTCGGTTCATCGCGATCGCCAACGTCTCATGCGCTTCCTTCGAGATCGACCCGAAGCTCATCGCTCCCGTGCAAAACCGCTTCACGATTTCGCT
>CAMPKL010000041.1 GCA_946887065.1 uncultured Bryobacterales bacterium | reverse complement strand
TCCGCGACATCGACTTCCGCTCCGCAGTCAGGACATACCCAAGTAAACATGCACCCCGCCTTGAGGCCGAATTTTACCACTGGACCCGTTCGATAGAATCGAAGGTAGTAGTCCGGTGAGTACCTTCCGTCCCGAGCGCTGGGAAAAACTCAAGCAGACCGCGTCGGCTATGCCGGCCGGACCGGGCGTATACCTATATAAAGACGCTCAAGGCGCCGTGATCTATGTCGGCAAGGCTAAAAGCCTGCGGAGCCGAGCGCGTAGTTACTTTCTCGAAGAGAAGCTCGCCGACGCCAAGACCAACTCTCTCCTCTCGGAAGCCTACGAGATTGACTACATCTCCGTCGCCAACGAGAAAGAGGCCCTGGCGCTCGAGAACAATCTCATCAAACAGCGCCAGCCGCGCTTCAACGTCCTGCTGCGAGACGACAAGACTTATCCATACATCAAGCTGACAGCCGAGAAATGGCCTCGGGTCTATGTCACACGGCGCATTCGCAAAGACGGCGCCACATACTTCGGGCCGTACTTTCCGGCGAACCTCGCCCATCGGCTGGTGCACTTCATCCACCGCCACTTTCAGATTCCCTCTTGTCGCATCGACCTGAACCGCTTTCATCCGCGGCCCTGCCTGGAGTTCCACATCAACCGTTGCTTGGGACCTTGCACGGAGGGGCTAACCGACGACGCGAGCTATCGCGAAGCCGTCGGCGATGTTCGCGCCTTCCTCGAAGGCAGGCGAGCTGACCTGGCCAAAGTTCTAAGGCAGCGCATGCTGGACGCCTCCGCACGCACTGAGTTCGAGCGAGCGGCGAAACTTCGCGACCTGATCGCGACCGTGGAGGAGATGGACGAGCGGCAGAGGATGGCCTCGGCCGAAGGCGATGACGTCGACGTTTACGGCGTCTACGCAGAGCCGCCGCTGGCTGCGGCCAATCTGTTCCACGTCCGCAACGGGCGCGTCGTTGACCGGCGAGAGTATTTCTGGGAAGAATTGCCCGAGTACGACCCAAGCCGCTTCCTGAGCAACCTGCTGGGTCAGATCTACTTGGACGCGCAGTACGTGCCGTCGCTGATCTACGTACCCGAGCCGTTCGAGGACCAGGAGATTCTGGCCGAACTGCTGACCGAGAAGCGCGGCCGAAAGGTGGAGATCGTCACGCCGCAACGCGGCGCCAAGAAGGCGTTGCTCGACCTAGCGATGAGCAATGCTCGCCACGCCTTCGAGCAGCGCTTCCGCGTGATGAAGCCCTCGGCCGAGAGACTGATCGCGGCATGGAGGGAAACCTTCAACCTTCCCGAGCCCGAGGACGAAAACGAAGTCGCCAGGGTGGAGTGCTTCGATATTTCTCACATTCAAGGCAGCGACGTTGTGGCCTCGATGGTGGTCTGGGAAAACGGCCGGATGAAGAAGTCCGACTACCGTAAGTTCATCGTCAGGCGGGCGGAAGGCCGTGGGAAATATGGCAATGACGACTTCGCTTCGATGCGCGAGGTCATCGAGCGCCGCTATTCACGTCTGCAGGCGGAGGGTAAACCCTTCCCTTCCCTGGTGCTGATCGACGGCGGCATCGGCCAGCTCCATGCCGCGGCAGCCGCCTTGGAGGGGATCGGGGCCAGCGCCCAACCGGTCGCGGCGATCGCCAAAAAGGAAGAATTGGTCTACCTCTTGGGTCAGGAAGACGAGCCGATCCGTCTGGACCGCTTCTCGCCCCTGCTCCGAATGATCCAACAGATTCGCGACGAGGCCCACCGTTTCGCCGTCACCTTCCACCGGCAAAGGCGCAAGGCCAGCCGGATTCAGTCGGAACTAACCGCCATCCCCGGCATCGGGAAGAAGACGTCTCAGGCGCTTTTGCGGTCCTTCGGCAGCGTCAAGAGAGTCCGCGCCGCATCGGAAGAGGACCTGCGAGCGGTAGTCTCAGCCCCCCAGGCGGTGGCTGTCCGCCGGCACTTCCAACAAGGCGGCGGGGGCGATTTGTAACTATTTACATCGTCCCGTGATCTCAGCACTTGTTAACCGTGTGTAAACTGTATACCCGTAATGCCCGCGTTAGCGGGCGCGAGTGCTAGACGTGCGTTAGATCGACTAAAACAGGCTGCGACCGGGGGAATATCATGTCGCGTTGCTCAATCACTGTCCGGGCTATTCTCGCGATCAGCTTGACGGGGCTTCTGCCGGGCGCGGCCAACGCCCAGGCGGTGACGCCCGCGCTTCAGGCGGAACGCGCGGGTCGTGTGCAAGAGGCGCGTGAACTGTTGGCAACGGCCGCGGCTGAGGGCGGCTCCAACGCCGAGGCGCAGCTGGCCTATGCGGAGTTCCTGGACCGCTACGGAGACCCTGGCGCTCTGGCAGTCTACAAATCGGCGTTACAGTCGGCCTCATCGAACGAACTCAAACAGCGCATCGCCAGGCGGCTAACCGTCTTGGCCCTCGCGGCCGGCGATCAGGCTGCGGCGGAATCCGCGGCGGCAGCCTACGGCCAGGCCGGAGGCGCAGGTTGGGACCAAGCGGCGAGTCGCATGGGACCAGGGGCGAATCTGGAGACCAGCGATTTCGGCTCTGCGGAAATCCCCGGCATTCTGGACGGCTTCTTGCGCATGGCGGCGCTATCCACCGACCTAGCGCCCGACCAGCTCTTGCCTGCTTTGGCAAAGAACATCGTTACCCGCGGCTACCGCGTGTCGCTCGATTCCCAGCGCGAGACCGAATACTTAAAGCTGATCCAACAGTATTTGAGCCAGGCTCGGGAGTTGCGGCAGTTCGCGGGCGACGACAACACGCTCGACGTGCCTGCCTGCGAATCCGCCGAGACGGCGCAACTTCTGAAAACGCTCGGCTACCGGCTGCGCGCCGAATGCGGGCCAGAAGCCGTACTTGAGACGGTTAACCCGAGCCGTGCCTTCCTGTCGATCGATTCCGCCTTCCCGCTGTCCGAGTTGGAAGACGCCTACCGTCGCGACGCCGCGTTTCACTTGCCCTACGGAGTGACCAACATCCCCGTGTTGTTCGGACCTGAGTACTGGACCGCCGCGGCAACGCCCGGAGCCGGCGGCGACTTTATTGATGTGTTCTTGGCGGATCCGGCCATGGCTCGTCTGTACTCAGCCCTGGCCAAGATGCATAGGCCTACTGCAAACGCGCTGCGCCAGGCTGTACCCGTCGCCACTCTCAAAAACTATGCCCCGGTACTCGATTTCTTCGGGGAGAGCTTTGAGATCCGCGAAGGAAGGGCGATAACGCCCGGCGGCGCCAGGGCGCAGTCCAAATGGGAGGATTTGGTGGGGACGTCTCCCGCTGACGGCGCCGCATATTTCGAGGCGCTCATTCACCAAGCCGACGGTTGGATGGCCGCCTACTTCGACGCCATGACCCGCGTCTCGGGCACGGCGGAAGCGTACTTGGGCGAACCGCGGCGCATGGAACGTTTCTACGGCGCCCTGAGAGGTCAGGTGACGAGTCCCGGACCGGCGCGGCCAATCTTCCGGGCCACCGGCGACTTGCTGCTGCTGACCACTCGGCTGGCCTTCGATGCCAATGGCCAAGTTCACATCCCGGGCACGGTGGCGGTCTGGAAGAACTTGTTCGAAACCCATCCCCATGGTAAGTACGACGGCAAGCTCACTCGCTCGGCGAAGAATTGGAGCGAGCCCGACGACGTGATCGAAGCGTTGTTCGGCCTGTCGCGCAAGATAGTCGAAAATGAGCCGCTGGCGATCTTCCTGGCCATTACCAACCTAGAGCGGACGCGCAGCCAACCGTTTGCCAATGCCACCGTGGAACGGCTGGTCCTGGACTATCCCAAGTTCGGCGCGCAATTCTCCTATCTTTCGGAATCGCCGTCCCTCAGCGAGCAGACGGGGATCGCCTTCCTCGCCTCGATGGCGGAGATCTACACCATCCATAACTACGGCAGGCGCTCTGATATCGTCGGCTCTCAACAAGCCCTCGTTTCGTTGTGGCAGATCCTCGTTCGCGAAGGACACATCGGACCGCAAGAGGCCGACAAGTCCTTGTACGACATCTCGACCGGCTTCAAGGATGTGCGGCGTAACGACGATGCGTTGTTTCAAGCCACCCGAACTGGAGTCCAACGTTTGCTGGCGGCGGCAAACGTCCAAGCGGGCGCGGAACCGCACGTCGCGCTTGTGAGGCTGCTCGCCGGCCGGCCAGGCCCCGGCGAAACGGGCCAGCACGAGGCGCTGATCGAGCGATTCAATAGCCTGTTCACTCAGCAGCGGCTGGTTTCGATTAAGACGCTGTTCGATCTGGCGGATCATCTCGAACGCGTCTCGCGAGGCGAGAGCTTCAACGTGGCGATGGCCAACCGTCTTGCCGAGACGATTTCCGATGTGCGTCTGCCGCAGTCCGAGTTGTCGACAGCCGAAGCCAATGCAATCGGCATCGACAACTGGGTCGATCGGCACATTCGGGAACAACGCGATCTCAACCTGCAAAGGCTAGTCGACCGCGCCGCGGGCGATCTGGGTCAGATGCTCGAAATTCGCGGGACCATCGCGCCCATCTTGCGCGATTCGTTGGTCGGACTGGTTTACGTCTACTATTCGCCCCCGGGAGCCGAGCTGATTCGCGCCAACCCTCTGTTCGTCCGAAGCCATGATTTCGCGGGCTCCGAGGGCCGCCAGTCGTGGGCATCGCCGCGCGACCGCGGAATCGGCTGGCCGGCTAGCGCCGGCGGAAGGCTCATCGGTTCGCTGGCCGGCTTGCCTTACACGCTCAACGATGCCGAACAGAACTTCCTGGTTCCAACCGAACGGCAGGCGCTGATCTGGCAAGACCTCGCTCCGCAGGTTCTGCTCGGCGCCACCGTACCGCGGTGGTGGGACGTAAGCCGGTCCGAGTTACATTACGTCGGCCTCCATCTTCGGATGGGGCAGGCCCTGGTGGGCGAGAGCAAGTTGGATCCGCAACTGCAAGTCAAGGTGCTAGAGACGCTGCGCGAAAGAGTCAGCCCTTCGCGCCTCTGGCTAGTCGAATCGCGTCTAACGGCCGGACAAACAGCGGGCGCCATTGACGTCTTGACGCCGGCGGAGTACTTTGATCTAGCGACGGCATTCGCGAATGGCGACTCGGCGGCTTATGGTGATCCTTTTGTTTCGGAGATCCGCCGGCTCCGTACCGAGGCGCCGGAGCGCTTCTCGGCGCAGAGGATTTCCTCGACCTTCGGGATTCCGCATCCGGCTCTGTCCGAGAGTTATCGAACCGAGTTACTTCGTTTGCCGTTGTTCCCGACGATGATGGGCTATTCTAGTCGAGCGCTGGCTGAGAGTTGGGAGTCGACGAACCTCTACTGGGCGGCGCTGGCCGATGAGACGCACCTTGAGCCTGCGGATTTGAACTTGCGTGTTCCCGAGTGGACGCAGCAATCTATCGAGAGAATCTTCGCCACCCATCTCGAAGATTGGCCCGCTCTGTTGCGCTCCATGCGGATCGTCGGAGACCGCTATAGAGAACAGCAAGCGGCTAATGATAGGACGGAAAGCGATCGGCTGATTGTTCAGGCCCCTGAAGGAGTCGCACGGTGATGCAAGGCAAGAACGGGACTGTTGCTGCTTGGGTGTTGACTGCCGCGTTAGCGGCCGGGACGCTAACGGCAGTCGATATCGTCAAGGCGCAGGAGGCGCTCTCTTCCCTTTTTCGAGTCGAAGTCGACCTCGTCGTGCTCAACGTGACGGTCACGGACCGCCGGGGCCGCTACATCACGGATTTGAAGCCGGAACAGTTCCGTGTTTTCGAGGACGGAGTGCCGCAACAACTGGCGTCGTTCGGCGAAGGCAATTCCGCCCCGCTGACCGTCGCGACCGTCGGTACGCGAGCAGTCGCCGAGTCGTCCGCTCCTGGATCGCAACCCGCACCGGCTGAATTCGAGGGAGTGAACGAGTCGTTCGCCGGAACGAATGTCTTCATTCTGTTCGACACCAGCAACTTCATGTACCGCACGTTCGTTTACGCCGAAGACGCCATCGCGGATTTCATACGCGGGCTCGACAAGGCGGACTCAGTCGCCATTTACGGCTTCAGCCGCAATCTAACGCGACATGCCGAGTTGACGGACAACCGCCTGGACGCGCTCAAAGGATTGCGCAGTTCGGTCGCGGGCGATCAGACCGCTCTCTACAACGCCCTGCTGCTGACCTTGCGCGACGCCGCACAGGTGCCTGGCAGGAAGGTCGTCATCGTCTTCTCCAACGGCCCCGACACGGCGTCGACGGTCGGACCTGACGACGTCGGTTCGATCGCTGAGGATGAGGGCATCCCGATCTACGTCATCTCGACGAAAGAACTCAATCGCGACGCGGTCTCCAGCAACGCCTTCCGCCGCATTACCAACCGCACTGGCGGTAGGGCCTTCTTCGCCAAGACCTGGCAACGGCAATCAGAAGCCTTCGTCTCGATCAAGGACGAGTTGGAAAGTTCCTACACTCTCGCCTATTACCCGCAGAACAATCCGAACTCCGGCTGGCGCAACATCGAAGTCGAGCTAACCGGCGACGACCTCAAGCGCTATCGCATCCGCACCAGGAACGGCTACCGGCCGAAGCTGTCCGACTGACGGGGCTAATTGATGCTGAGCAACTCGACCTGGAAGATCAACGTCGAGTTAGGCGGGATGGGGCCCGCCCCCCTGGCGCCGTAGCCCAGGTCGGGCGGAATCTCAAAACGGTACGTTGAGCCGACCGGCATGAGTTGAACGCCCTCTTGCCAACCTTTGACGACGCGGGCCAGTGGAAAGGTTGCGGGCTCGCCGCGGTCGTAGGATGAATCGAAAACAGTGCCGTTGGTCAGCTCGCCGCGATAATGCACGGTGACGTTGTCCGCCAGCGTCGGTTTCGGGCCCGTGCCCGTCTTGAGAACTTCGTATTTAAGACCGGATGCAGTGGTCTGCATTCCAGTTGGTTGAGCAGGCATAGCTTTGGGCGCCGCTGACGGTTGTTGAACGGCCTCGGCCGGCACGGCAGCCGGTTCTGTTGACGCGGATTCCGGCGCGCTCTCCGCGGCAGGTTGCGGCGGAGCTTCCGCGGCAGGCGTTTCCACGGCGGCTTCCTCGCTTGGCGACCCTCCGCAGGAGATCAGCAGCGCGGCGCAGCACACGGAAATTGCAACGAGTCTTGTCATTTCAGTTTTATCGTTAGCGTCAGCGAACGAAAGAACCAGTCTAACATCGGCCGCAGCTATGCCCGCGGCGGAAACAGGTACTTGGCGACGACGACGAAGATGGCCACAACACTGGCCGTAGTGCTGCCCACGATGGTCATCAGTACGGTCCCATCGAGTTGCAGCGCGTCCAGCCCCGAGCAGCAGACTAACGCCATCACTCCGGCGAGCCACCAGCACACCAAGCGGAAAACCAGCTCGGCATAACGTTTGCGTTCCCTACGGTCTTGCTTGCGGCCTTTGAGCAGTTCGCGGCGATCCTCCAGCCGCAGGTCTTCGGCCCCTTCCTCAAATTCTTGCGCCTCGGCAAGGTATTCGCCGTCATCATCGGCGTCGTCCGGCAGGTCAGCCTCGACGATTTGCTGCAACGACCCATCTCGAAGTCGCTCAGCCACGCGGCTCCCCCTGATCGAGACGCCGCCGAAAATGGCGGCGGATCTCTTCGTTCGGGATGTCGACGCCGGACAGATCGGGGTGCGCCTCGCGGACTCGCGACCACGGAGAGCCCGGGGCATGGGTCATCTGAGACAACTGTTTCCCGCTGAGTTGGCCGTAGACGCTCCAGATCCTCTCCAGCAACCCGCGAACGACAGCGTCGTCCGGGTCGATTTGAGGCAAGTAGCGGACCCGTGTCTGCCTGTCAATCGTGCGGGTTAGACGATCAATGGGCCGCGCCCCGAATTTTTTCAAGTCGTAATAAAGAGAGGGGACGACCGGGCCGTGCTTCCAAGCAGTGATGGTCTCGTTCAACAGCGGTTTGCCGACCACCGCCAAGTACCAGCCTTGGGCGTAGTACAGCAGCTTGTGCAGCTTCATCTGCGTGATCTCTTCGCTCTTGGAGAGAAAGAAGTTGGCAACCGCGCTGGGCGGATAAGGGACCGAAGACGGCCCGCGAGCGCTCGCCCGGTCGTCGTGGCTGGTCATGTGCGGCGCCCCACAAGGGCTCGATCCCAAGCTAGCACGAGGTGTCAAGCCAGCTTTAGGCGCATCTATCGCACCCTGTAGTACCATCTCCTTTCGGTCTAAAAACATGCAGCTTTCTTCCAGAATGAAAGGCGTCCGCGGCGAGGGCGCCTTCGATGTACTCGTGAAGGCCCGGGCGCTAGAAGCGCAGGGCAAATCAATCGTCCACATGGAAATCGGCGAGCCGGATTTCCCGACGCCGAAGCACATCGTCGAAGCCGGCAAACGCGCGCTCGACGCGGGACACACCAAGTACGGACCGACACAGGGCGAACCGGCGCTGCGCGAGGCGATCGCCGCCCACATCGCCGAGACCCGAGGAATCGACACCAAGGCCTCGCGCGTTGTCGTCACGCCCGGCGCGAAGCCGATCCTGTTTTACACCATGCTCGCCTTGCTGGAAGAAGGCGACGAGGCGATGTATCCGAATCCGGGATTTCCGATCTACGAATCGGTGATCAACTATACCGGGGCCAAAGCGGTGCCCATGCCGCTGGTCGAAGAGCGCGGATTTACCATCGACCTCGACGAGTTCCGCAACAAGATCACCGACAAGACCAAGCTGATCGTGCTCTGCTCGCCGCAGAATCCCACTGGAGGCTCGGTTCGCGAAGAGGATCTTCGTGAGATCGCCGCGCTGGTCAAAGACCGTGACCTAGTCGTGCTTTCCGACGAAATCTACAGCCGTATCGTTTTTGACGGCAAGCCGTTTTCCATCGCTTCCGTGCCCGGCATGGCGGACAAAACGATCGTCCTCGACGGCTTCTCGAAGACCTACTCGATGACCGGGTGGCGCATCGGCTATGCGCACTATCCGCAATGGCTGGTAGATCCGGTCTGCTTGATGATGGTCAACTCGGCTTCGCATACCGCGAGCTTCACGCAGCAGGCCGCCCTGGAAGCGCTGACCGGGCCTCAAGATTCGGTGGGTATGATGGTGGCGGAGTTTAAGCGCCGCCGCGATCTGATCGTCAGCGGCTTCAACAGCATTCCAGGCTTCCGTTGCGCCAATCCAAGCGGCGCGTTCTACGCCTTCCCCAACATCACCGGGACAGGCATCAGTTCCAAAGTGCTCGCGGATCGCATCCTGAATGAAGCCGGCGTGTCCTGCCTGGACGGAGGCGCCTTCGGCAAGTTCGGCGATGGCTACCTGCGCTTCAGCTATGCAACGGCCTACGAGAGAATCGAAGAAGGTCTTGAGCGCATCCGCAAGATGATGGCGGGTTCCTAGCCGTCGACCTCCAATTCAAGCCCGCCCGCCAACCGGGCGAAAAAGTTGTAGACGAACGCGGAAACGCCGCCGATCAGAAAGCCCGCGATCAAGTACAAGAGGGGCATGGCTACGATTGCCCCAAACCCGAAGAGCATGGTTATGATCTTCGGCGCCACAACGTCTCTCGCGACCTGACTCTCCGCTCCTCCCAGGAGGGATGCCAAGGCGAAGAGGATTCCCAAGATAAGGCCCATCGCTCCGCGCAGCGCCGCTGATATCTTGGCCAAGGACAGCACGCCCACTCTTCGAATCACCATAGTGCTGCGCAGCGTAGCAAATCCAATGCTCTAGTGCTGACTACTCAGCGGCGCCAAGGAATCCGCTCGCGTCCAGCCAACCGCGGAAATGTTCCGGCCAATGAGAGACCGGTCCACCCAGGCGAGGTCTGAGAGAATTGGGTAGGTTGGAACCAGCCGTAATTCGCCGCTCGAACCAACTCCGCATCCTTGAACTACTTCAACTATTACACCGAGATCGAGGAGCGATTCCAACAAGCGCGCGGCACGGGAATCTTTCTGCTGTCGCCGCTGGACTGGGCGCTCATTGAGTCCTGGAAAGAGTCCGGGGTGCCGCTCGAAGCCGCCCTCAAAGGGATTGACCGGGCCTTCGAAAAATGGCATGAGCGCAAGCGTAAGTTTAGGCAGGTCAACTCGTTAGCCTATTGCGCCCAGGAAGTTCTGAGCGCGGCAAAGGAACTCGCCGAAGGTGGGGCCGCCCGCCAGGCCGTTCCGGCCGATGAGACCTTCGCGCCGCCGCGACTGGCCGAGTTCTTCGCTTCAAACGCAGACTCCCTGGACCGCTGCTCGTCCGTCGCCGGGGCTCCGCTGGCCGAATTCGCCAAGTTGGCAGCCGATTCTCTGCGAAAGCTTAGTGCGGCAGCCGCAGCCGGGATCTTAGAGGACCTTGAGACGGTTGAGCAGCGGCTCGGCATCCTGGAAGAAAAGCTCCTGGCGGCCGCTACGCAAACCTTAGACGAAGATCGACTCCTCGAAAGCCGGGTGCGGCTACAACGTCAACTGGCCCCGTACCGCGGCAAAATGACCGCCGATCAGCTGGCCCTACTGGAAAAACAATACGTCCAGCGCGAATCGTTCGAGCAAGCAGGCATTCCCCGACTGAGTCTTTTCTACCTCCGCTAGCTCCATTCCTGCTGAGCGTTTCACTGGCCTAGGCCTGTTCCTAGGCCCGTGCGTATTAGTGGGAAATCCCCTAGAGACTTAGGGAGGATTAGCTGGAACTTGGGTCGTTCGTACCGATACAGGACAAGTACCAACGCACCGTAGCCTCTTCCTAATAGCTATATGCCTGTAGCCACGCGCGTGTCCCAAAATGCGCGCGCCCGCTGTTCGGAGAGGAACCAAACACATGCGTTTTCTTGTTCAAAGACTATCGGTCTGTCTTGCAGCAGCTTTGTTGTTCGTATCAGCCCTCGGAGCCGAACAGAGCGATGCAAGCAAGACGGTCACGAGACTCAACAACGAGATCCTACGGGTTTATTCCCGGTCGGTCCGTGGAGGAGGCGACCGGTCGTCTTTGCGGCAGCAAGCTCAGGAATTGATTCATCAGCGAGAACAAGCGATGGCCGCGCTGGTCGACGAATCACCGGACGCCGCCCTCAATGCGGCTTTGCCCCCGGAGGTCGCTAATGAAGTTGCGCGTGCGTTCCCCGAATCCGCGGCCCGCGTCGAGCGGCATGGTTCCTTGATCGGCGTTCTTGAGATTGAGGTAGAGGATGACGAGGAACTCACCCACCACCAGCTGATCCACCGTTTGAGGGTTGGACGAGACCGCTTCCGCATGCGTTTTTCCGGCGACGCTCCGGCTGCAGAGGCCGGCAGCCTGATGAGAGTCGACGGCATGTTAGTCGGAGAGTCCATTGTCACCGCGTCCGCCGATGTAACGACCGAGGCGGATGCCGCCGCGTCTTGCAGCCCGACCGGCGCCCAGCGAATGGCGATTATCAAGGTGAAGTTTCCCGGAACCAGTCCCAGTTTGCCGAACTCAACGTTGGATAGTTGGATGTTCGGCTCAAGCGGCATGACGGTCAGCAACTATTGGGATGAAGCGTCCTATGGAGCCGCTTGGGCTGACGGCGATGTCTACCCTTCCGGATCGGACGCTTGGTACACCCTGAATCGGGAATACTCCTGCTCCGAGTCGGATGCGCTCCGCACCGCCGCGTTGGCCGCGGCGAACGGCGACGTGAACTTCCAAAACTATCAGCGTGCAGTCATCGTATTCCCGAAGCCTTCGACCGGCTGCTCATTCGCCGGCCGGGCCTCCATCGGTTGCTGGGTCTCCAGCCCCGACGGGAACACGATTTCCTACGCCCTCCAAGTCTTGACCTCGATGGGCACGGCGCAAAAAACCGTTCAACTCACGACGCATGAAGGCGGTCATACGCTGGGTCTGTATCACGCAAGCACCGTGGATTACGGATCGGATGCCGTGGGACCGACTAATAGCAGCGGCAGCCGGGACGAATATGGCGATCGTTATTCTTCGATGGGCCTCTGGAACGACGGCCACTACGCAGCCCCCCAAAAGAAACAGCTCGGTTGGCTCAGCGCGACGTCGGTTTCCTCCAGCGGCACGTTCACCGTTAAACCCTTCTCGAGTACCAGCGGCGTCCGCGCCTTGGACATCAAGCGGGGTTCGAGCGGATCGCAACGTATCTGGCTCGAGTACAGGCGCCCAACGGGCGAGTTCAATACGACCGTGACGTCCGACCCCGGCAACGGCGCATTGCTGCACCTGGGCAACGGCAACTCTAACTCTTTGCTGCTCGATTTCACTCCCACCAGCGGGAGCGGTTTCATGGACGCGACGCTCAATTCCGGCCAAAGTTGGGACGATCCCTATAGCGACTTGTCCATCGAGATCGGTGCTGCCACCGACTCGGGACTTCAAGTGACCGTGAGCTATGGCGTCACTCCAAGTTGCTCGACGAATCCACCGACGATCAGCGTCAGTCCCAACACCCAGAGCACCGACTACCCGGCGCCGGCGAATTACACGGTTTCCGTCACGAACAATGACTCCAGCGCCGGCAGGTCCGCGTCCTTCACGATGACCTCGAAGGCCCTGTTCGACGGATCGCTCACCAGCGAAGTATCGAC
>CAMPKL010000040.1 GCA_946887065.1 uncultured Bryobacterales bacterium | reverse complement strand
GGTCGCGGGCTTGCTGCTGAGTCAACATCAGTTCTGCTCCTGGCCTGCAATGGCCGAAGATTCAAGATAGCGCGCCGCGGAGCCTTTCGGCGTGTGTCCTGCTTCCTCAGCGAGCTGCAGATAGCGGTCTATTGCCAGGCGCTCTCGCGGCCCCAGGCCGTACGAGATGTGGCCGGTAATGTAGGCGCGCACAAGGTCGGGATCGAACCCTCGCGCCGCGCTCTCCAGGCGGACGATTTCTTCGGTACGGCTGAGTCCATAGCGCTTCGACTCTTCGAAGACGCCGGCGGCCGATGGATCGACGCGCTCTTTGGCGGCCCATACGGCGAATACCATGGGCAAGCCAGTCATCTGCACCCATTGTTCGCCGATGTCGTAGACGAATACCGGCCGGCCTTGCCACCGGGACATCTCGGGATCGATCCGCAGTGCCGGGTCGCCGATGATGAGGGCGGCGTCAGCCTTCCGTAACATCGCATCGAGATCGGGTTGGTGCGCAGTCACGGCCGGCGCCTGGACGCCTTGAGAACCCAGCACAAGTTGCGTCAGTACGACCGAAGTGCGCGAAGATGTGTCGGCCGCGAGAGAGCGGATCTCCGCGAGGGGACATTTTGAGACCAGCAGAATGCTGCGGACGGCTCCCTGGCAGACGATTGCGCTGCCTGGGATCACGGCTAGGTCGGGTTGACGCGCCAGCTCAATGATGGGCACGAGCCCGATATCCGCGCGGCCTTCTCTGAGATCGTCCGCACATTCGGAAGGGACGACGAAACGGAGGTCCATTCGGCCCTTTTGCGGTCCGTGCAGCAGCCCCCAAACGAGGGGTGAGGTATTCAGGAAGCTGACAGCGCTAACTCGCGGCAAGACGGACATCGCAAAGACCTCCATTCTACCAGCGTGCCTGTGCTGCGAATGCCGCGTTCTACCTCGCGGCCATCTGAGGACAAGGCCTTATGGCCATTCCCCGCCTCAGCATTCAGAATAGAGAGGTGGACCGTCCTTTGAAGCCTGGGGCCGTCGCCTGGAATTTGGCGCGCCGCCTATTCCTTGCGGCGGCGATTTCGTCGGTGGGGATGGCTCAACAAGCGCCTAATCTCCGCAGCTACCAAAGCCCGCCGGAAACGCTGCCCCGGCAAGTTCCAGCTCAGCCGGTACCGTTCAGCCACAAAATGCACGCGGCCCAGGGCATCGAGTGTATCCGTTGCCACCCTGACTCGGCTAAGAAATTCGAAGCCGGATTGCCAACCCCGCGCGATTGCATGGGATGCCATCGCACGGTCGCGCGCGATAGCCCCAGCATCGTAAAACTCGTTCAGCTGATTGCCGCCGATGTTCGCATCGATTGGATCCCGGTTTACGACTCGCCGAGCTACGTGATTTTCAGTCATCGCGAGCATGTGCGCGCGGGCGAGAACTGCCAAACCTGCCACGGAGACGTCACGCAGCATGACGCGCTACCGCAGGAAGTTTCCATCAGCATGACCGCCTGCATGAACTGCCACACGCAGCGCGGTGTTGAGAACGAATGCTTCTGGTGCCACGAGATCAACGGCTTTTAGGCCGGTTCAACTCTGAGTTTCTTTCTTCGCTCCCGGCTGACCTTCGTCCACCCGAAACGACGCGCGCGTAACGAGCGGGGCGCCGGGCCGGCTTACATACTCCACCACCTGGTAATCGGCTTGCCAAGTCTGCGGCGTCACGGTGCAACTGACGTAGCCGCGCTGTCCGTTATAGAAGCGGACGAATGGGTTGTCGAGTTGGACCGACTCGGCGTATTCCAAATTTTGACTGCCATCTCCGGCCGAGGTGATGGAAGTGCCGACGAACTCGGTGGCGACGACCGGCGACTCCTCGCGGTCGAAATCGACTTTAATGTCGTTGACCCAGTTTGAATGGATGTCGCCGGTCAGGATGACGGGATTGCGGACATCCGGCTTTGAGAGCCGCTCGACGAATCGTTTGCGGGCTGCATCGTAGCCGCTCCATTGGTCCATGCTGTAGGCAATCTCATCGCCTGCCCGGCGATCGACGCGGGCGACCATCATCTGCTGCGCCAGAACGTCCCATGTCGCCTGCGACTGGCTAAGCCGGCTCGAAAGCCAGCTTTCTTGAGCTGCGCCCAAGAAAGTCGCCTGGGCGTCGAAAACGCCCTCGCAGGGAGCGGAAGTGCGGTCGCCGCAAGGTTGATCGGTGCGGTACTGGCGTGTGTCGAGCACGTGAAACGAGGCGAGCCGGCCGTATTCGCATCCCCGATAGAGCTGCATGTCGGCGCCGCGCGGACGCGTAGCCGAACCGATGGGCATGTTCTCGTAGTAGGCCTGATAGGCGTGCGCGCGGCGAGTCAGCAACTCGTCGGCGGAGACGTCTTGCTCCTCGGAGAAACGATCGGCGTAATTGTTGTCGACTTCGTGATCGTCCCAGGTGACGATCCAGGGGAAGGCGGCATGTACTTTCTGCAAGTAGGGGTCGCTCTTGTACAGCGCGTGACGCACGCGGTAGTCGGCTAGGGTCGTAATCTCGTCGCCAACGTGGGCGCGGACTTGGCCGGTTCGAGCGGGGCCTTCGTAAATGTAGTCGCCCAGATGAACGACGAGGTCGAGGTCCTCCCGCACCATGTGTTCATAGGCGGTGAACAGGCCGGTTTCGAAATGCTGGCAGGAGGCGAAGGCGAAGCGCAATCGCCCAGGGAGATCGGCGGCGGCAGGCGCAGTACGAAACTTGCCCACGGGAGAGATTTCGCCCCCGGCCCGGAAGCGGTAGAAATACCAGCGGTGCGGCAGCAAGCCCGAAACCTCAACGTGGACCGAGTGCGCCAGCGCGTGCGGCGCCGCGATTTCACCGGAGGCCGCCACCTCGTTGAAACCTTCGTCGGCAGCGACCTGCCATTCGACACGTACGTCTTCCGCCGCCATGCCTCCGTTGGCCGTGAGCGGCTCCGGGGCCAACCGGGTCCACAGGACGCATCCTTCGGGGGTGGGGTCGCCGGAGGCGACGCCGAGCCGGAATGGGTAGTCCGAGTATCGGCCGCGACCCGCGCCCGCTTGAGGCGGCGCGGCGGCCAGTCGAGCTAGGCTGCCCGCCATGCCGAGGCCGACGGCCAAAATGTCTCTACGGTTCAGTCCTCGCCCATTCCAATGTGATTTTTTCAAGCCCGTGTCCTCCGACCCAGAAAGAATAGCGAATGGCGTTGACGATTCAATTACCCAGGGCAGCCAGTTCGTCCGGAGCGAAGCGCAGGATGATCCGTCGACCGGCAACGGTCACCGGGCGCTTGATCAAGTTAGGGTTCTCGGACATCAGGCGCAGAGCTGCTTGGCGGCTTGGCGGATTTCGTTTCATGTCGCGTTCGCGGTAGAGCACATTTCGGCTGTTCAGGAATTGCGTGTAGTCGCGATCCCCGATCAAGCGATCCAACTCCTCGACGCTAAGCCCTTGATTGAGGTCAATGCGGTTCAGCGGGACCCCTATTTCCTCCAGCAAGGCCCGCGCCTTGCGGCAGCTTGTACAGGTCGGCTTTTCGTAAAACTTGACCGTCATCTTGCACCTATAGCTACTAGTACCGAGGCATGTCGGGATCGATTTGAAGACTCCAGGCGTCGATGCCGCCGGCCAGGCTTACGATGTCCGTCAAGCCTTGTGAGCGTAGCCATTGCACCACATGCATACTGCGCACGCCATGATGGCAGTAGACCACCATCTGACCCTCAATCCCGCGCAGCTCTTCGATGCGCCCGGGGGTATCGTTCATCGGGATGAGAGTCGACTGCTCCAGACGAACTAACTCGTTCTCCCACGGCTCACGGCAATCGATCAGGCGGATGGCCTCGCCGCGCTGGAGGCGTTCGCTGAGCTCCTGTGCGCTGATCTCCGGCGAGGTCATCTTCGCGAGTCAGTGTAACAGCGGAGCTGCCGGGAAGCGGCGGTGTTATTATCGATCCGTATGCACTATGTCGAGGCCAGAGGCAGGAGGCTCGTTGCGCTAGAGCCGGATCACGCCACCCTTTGCAGCCTGTCTGAACAGGCTGGGTTTTCGTGCGTCCTCGAAGACCGGGATCGCCAAATCGTCCTCGATCTTAGCCTGAGCAATTCTCTGGACCCGTTTGTGCTTTTTGACGCCGCCGATCCGGCGAACCTCGGCTGGTTTTCGCGGTGTCAGTTCTATGTGGACGGCCTAAGCGGACGTGTTCTGCAGACGCCGCTGACGATCGCGAATAGCCGCGTCGGCGGTCGAGTTCAGCCGGACCGTCTGCATGTGAGCCTTTCCACCGAGCTGCCTGCGACCTATCTGCTGCCGGGGCGGCAGAGCGTCAACGAACAGGTGGTCTATTCGTTGCTGTTCAACTTCCTCACCGCGCTTCGCGAGAACGGCGTTGCTGTTTGCGGACGCGGCAGCGTCGAGCCGCTCACGGGAAACCGCAGCGTGCGGCAACCGCGCCGGCGTCGATAGTACTTCCCAATCAAAGAATGGTCCTACTACCTTCGCGTAGAAGGCGTAGGGTAAGTTCCAGTGCCGCGGGGTACCCAGGTACCGCCGGAAAATGAACCGTTCTTACCATTGAGGGGAGCACCATAGCGGGTGACAATCAAGGCGTACCAGGGAAGACTCACTGGAGCTCGCAAGGGGGGACGGGGCTCCGGAGGAGTCGAGGCCGACTCGCAAGGGTCGGCCTTTCCTTAGGCACAACAGGAAAGGCCGCCGATTATATCGGCGGCCTTTTTCTCTTCCGGAACGGGTGGCAATTTTAGTTGTATTGGATCTGCACGTTGCGTTGGTTGAGCAAGCTGCCCGTTGCTTGGAATAGACCAGTGAGCGAGCGGCGATAGTTGATGGATTGGTTGAGCACCTGATTTTCGCTCTGAATGAGCGCGTCCTGCGCCTGTAAGAGGAAGAAGATAGTGCTTACGCCGAGGTCGTAGCGCTGTTGTTCAGCGTCGAGACGGAGTTGCGAGAAGCGACGCGCCTCCAACGCTTGAGCGACTCCGGCTTTCGCTTGCTCGACCTGCGCGATCGCTTGAACGACGTCCAGTCGAATTTCTTGTTCGATCGTGCGCAGATCGTAAAGGTCCTGCCTCTTGGCGATCTCCTGATTGGCCAGATTGGCGGCGGCCTGACGGTTGCGGAGGGGCAGATCTAAAGACAATCCCACGGCGTACGTTGGAAAATCTAAGCCGAACAGTTGGCCCAGTGCATTGCTGAGGCCTCCCGGCACGATCCCGATCAGATTGTCGTTTTCATCTCGAAGGAGGGAATTGCCGCCTAGCCCTTGAGTGGAATAACTGGCGGTTAAGGACAAATCGGGACGTAATTGATTGGTGGCTTGCTTGATCTGTAGGTCGCGCACGTCCAGTTGCCTTCTCTGAAAAGTAAGGTCCGGGCGCATCTGAAAGGCTAGGGCAACCTGCTCTTCTTCATTGAGGACGATGGGGTTCTCGGGCGGATCGGCGGACTCGGTTAGATTCAACGGCATGTCCCGGAAGTCCGGATCCAAATCCGCCCCAATCTGCCGCCTCACAGCGGCTTCCGCTTGTTCCAACTGATAGGTGGCATTCGTGACGCCGACCTGAGCGTTCGCAGCCTGCTGCTCCGGCTGGTAAATGTCGAGCGGCGAGATCGCGCCCAACTCGAGTTCGCGACGGCTGCGTTCCAAGGAGGTTTGAGCCAGGTTGAGATTGTTGCGTTGGACTTCGAGGCTCTCTCGCTGTTGCACGGCGGTCCAATATTGGTTCTCGGCCTGAGCGATGATCCCAATGATTTGCTGCCGGGCCTGCTCTGTCGAACGATCCAACTCAATGCGGGCGATAAAGTACGGAATGCGCTGAATGGAGCGTCCACGCCCTCGTAACAAGGGCTGAGAAAGATCGAGGCTGAAGTTCTCTCGAAGAGAAGGATTAAACGTGGCCGTGCTGCGGTTGTCGGAAGTTCGATTCGAAGAAAAAGTCGCCCTAAGGTTCGTGCCGTAATCAAATGTCTTCTGAAAAGTCGCATTCGCGGCTTGCCCTAAGGACGAGACGACGTCCCCGCCTTGCAACACGTCTCGCGACGGCGAAGTCGCTCGCTGCGCCTCAAAGGAAGCTGCGAACTGCGGATCAAAGGGACTCAGAGCCGCCTGCACCTGATTCTCTTGAGAGTAAACATTCAGCTTTGCTACCTGGACGTCTCCGTGATTGGTCAACACCAACTCGATGTACTGCTGCAGCGACAGCGTGAGCGTGCCGTCCACCACAAAATCCCGCAATCGGGACACAGGCTCGATCTCCACCTCTGTCGGAGGAGATTGCCATATCGATTTCCAATAGTTGGTTCGCGGGAATCCGGTGAATTGGGCCCAGGCAGGAGCGGCCAACAAGGCGGCCATAAACAACGCTAAACACTTCTTTTTCATCGTTTTCTCGAATCTCGTATCTCGTCGTATCCTCGACGAAGCCGCACTGCCTATTCGTATCGAATCGCTTCGATCGGATCGAGCTTGGCCGCCTGAGTCGCAGGATAGATTCCAAATAGCAATCCGACGCCCACTGAGACGCCGAACGCTACGGCAATCGACAGAAACGTCACCACGGTCGGCATATCCGCCAAGATGGAGATCACCGTCGACCCCAGGAAGCCGGTGGCAATACCCAGCAGACCTCCCACAATGGAGATCATCACGGCCTCAATCAAGAACTGACGCACGATATCCCGCTGGCGTGCGCCGATTGCGCGACGAATGCCGATTTCACGCGTTCTTTCCAATACGGTGGCCAGCATGATGTTCATGATGCCGATGCCGCCGACCAATAGAGAAATGCCTGCGATGGAAATCATAACGATCTCGAACATGCGCTGTTGCTGTTGGCGCTGCGCGAGCAGACCGGCAGGTACGGTAATGGAAAAATCTCCGGAGTCGTTGTGCCGGGCCGTAATGATGGCGCGGACAATCTCGGCTACTTCCACGGAATTGGCATCGGATTCGACCCGAATGAAGATTCCGTCAATCTCGTCCTTGAGGTAGCTGTTGTTGTCCTCGAAGCGCCGCATGACAGTGTTTAACGGCGCAACGACCAAATTGTTCCGGTCGTCGGACTCCAATCCTTCCACCTCCGCGTCCGCCGTCGCGGCCGGGGACATGACGCCGACAACGCGGAGCCAGACTTCATTGAGTTTGATGTACTTGCCCACGGCGCTGCCGTATCCAAGGAGGCTGACTTTGGCGGCCTCGCCGAGAACGCAGACAGGAGCCGAGTGCAGATTCTCTTCTTCGGTGAAGAATCGGCCTTCGAGCATGCGGGTCGCGTAGATGTCCGTGTAGTTCGGCATGACGCCGATCAGCTGCGGTATGTCTTGCTCGGTAGGGGGCAGCGTACTGGTCGGGCTAAATGTCTTGCGAGGCGACATGGCGGCGATGTGGGGCGTGTTGGCCTCAATCGCTCGCGCGTCGCGGAAGGTCATGCCGGGGGATACCTGGCGCATCGCAAGCAGCGTATCGCGATCAATCGCCTCGGTCGCTTCGACGATGATGTTATTCACGCCGAGTTGATCGATAAAACGCAACGTCTCTTCCTGCGCGCCTTGGGTGATCGAAAGCATTGCCACGACCGCGCCGACGCCGAAGATCATGCCCAACATGGTGAGCAGCGAACGCAGCTTGTGCGCTAAGAGACTGGCCAAGCCCATCCAGAGCTCGGGGAGGACCGACGGAATACGCATGTTTAGAAAGCCCCGCCGAATCCGCCCGGCGCCGCAGAGGTTTTGGCCGCCGCCTTCTTACGAGGAGTAGCCGGACCGTCCGGCGATTGGAGCCCGATCTGATCACCCTGTTCGAGTCCGCTGAGGATGACGACCTGAGACTCCGAACGCTTGCCGAGTTCAACCGGGCGGGGTTCCAACATGCGGCCGTTCCAAAGATAGACGATAGGCCCCTGGGTCGTGTCAAAGACAGCCTGGTAAGGAATGTAAACAACATTCTCCAGGCGCTCCACGATCACCTCGGCGTCGGCCAACAGGCCAGGACGCAGCAGGATATCGATATCCGATCCTACATCGGGGGGGCTCGGCAACGTGGCGTTCTCGCGCTGTTGTTGAGTAAATCCGCCCGGGGCGCCTCCTTGAGCGCCGCCGCCCGGGGTTCCGCCCAACTCTTGTTGCATCCGCTGACGAAGCTGCTGACGCTCTTCGGCGCTTAGCTCGCTGATTTGCCTCCCGCCGAGCATTGCTTGCAGACGTTCGCGCACCTCAGGAGAGGGCGCGCCGCCTGCGCCGTTAGGGCCGCGTTGACGGCGGCCAGCGTCCGCTCCCTCGGCTGCCTGGCCATCCGGTTGACGGCCGCCGGCCGCGGCGCCGGGGAAACCGCCGAGTCGTGGTCCCCCGCCGGGGAAACCGCCGGCCTCGCGCCCGGCAAATCCGCCGTCTGGGCCGCCGCCCGCGCGCGAGGAACCAAAACCTTGGCTACGATTCTGCTCAGCAGTGGCCAGAATCCGCTGGATCTGTTCAGGCGTTGCTCCGACGTGTCCCAGTAATTCCTTCATGTCGATGGAAAGGATGCAGTCGAATTTCTTCGTCGCTTCGCCGCGGAATACGTTGATGGAAGCGGTAGTGCCCAGCCGCTTGATCTTGCCGTGGATCAGCTTACCCGGCAGAGCATCCAGCCGGATGAGAGCCTCTTGGCCTTCCGCAAGGTTCGCCCGTTCCACTTCTTCCACCTGAGCGACTAATTCCATTTCAGAAAGGTCCAACAATTGAGCGACCGCTAGGCCTGCCGGGATCTGATCGCCTTCGCGGACAGTCGGCGTTGTCGTACCGAAGCCGCCGCGACCGCCTGAGCGGTTCTCCAGAATGGAGACCAAGCCGCTGATCGGGGCTAAGACGCGGGCATCGGCGATTCGCCGCCGCTCACGATCGGCGTCTAGTTGAGCCTTCGTCAGCCGCTCACTAATTACCGCCAGCTCCGCTTCACTCTGGGCCAGACGATTCTTGATATCGTCTTGGAGCTTCTGCTGGCGGGCCTTGGCTTCCTCTAAGGTGAGTTCGTTCTTGCGGGCGTCGATGGCTGAAATCAACTCGTTGCGGCGCACCTGCAACTCGGCTCTGCGCACTTGGTAGGCGGCGCGCGTTAGTTCCACGTCATCCTGCAGCTTGCGGATCTCCAACTCGGTTTCGGCCTGCTTCAGTTGTTCTTTCACCTGTTCGACTTCCAACAGATCGTCCTCTAGGGCCGCGACACGTTCGGAGTCGTCCAACTCAACGATGAGATCGCCGCGCTTCGCCAAGGCTCCGGCCGGCGCCAGCTTAGTGACCTGCGACTGCGACCCGAGGTTGGGCGCGGTGAGGGTTAGGGAACGAACCGCGCGAAGCTCCCCGCGGAAGAAGCTGCGAACGGTCAGGTCGCCGCGTTTGACTTCGGCCAGGGCAATCTCTTCCTGCGTCCCCAGCGAGGCGTTGCGAACGAGGTAGAAACCGCCGAGCGCAATTGCGGCCACGGTACCAAGGACGAGAATACGGATAATCAACTTGCGCATTTCAGAGTCTCTATTCCATTTAGCTTTCGCCGAGTCCCGGATTCTCCAGCGCAATCACCGCGCCTTCCTCCAGCCCAGAAGAGACCACGATTTCCGTGCCGTTGCGGGCCTGCACTTCGATAGGTTGCGGGCGGAATGTCGGGCCGTCTTTCACGAACACGGTTGGTTTGCCTTCAATTTGAAAGCTTGCTTTCGCGGGGATGACGATGACGTTGGGAAGCCTCTCGACGATCACTTCCGCGGTGACGCTCATTCCGGGACGTAGCCGCTCATCCAGTTTCCTGATGTTGGCAGATGCAGGGAAACTCTTGCCCGGCGGAATCGTATTGAAAACCAGCGCGGCGATCGGGCTCAGCCAGGTAATTTCGCCTTCCAGGCGCGCGTCGGGCACGGCATCGACCTTCAATCGAACCTCTTGGCCCTGGTTGACCCGCCCACGGTCGATCTCGCCGATATGAAATTCCGCTTCGAGGGATTCCAGGTCCGGGATCTGAGCGATCGCGGCGCCGGTCCAGACCGTGTCGCCTTCCTGGAACGGCGGCCGGCTGGTCCCGAACGATCCCTGGGCGCGATTGTTGTCCAGGATCTGGACGACTCCGTCTACCGGCGACCGCAATTCCATGCTGCGCAGATAGGTTCGCGATAGATCCCTGTCGCGGATCGCCTTCTGCAGGCGTTCCTTTAGCCGGGCGAGGTCGGCGGACTGCGACAGGTTCGTCGCCTCGACGGTGACTTCGGCCTTGCCCAGCGCCCCGGCGGCGGTACCCACATCGATCCGGTTCTTAAGCCCTTCAATCTCGGACAGGATTTCCTGCTTGCCGGCTTCCAATTCGGCGCGCTCGAGGTTGTACTGGGACTGCATCACGGCCATTTCGTTTTGCTCGTCCGCAATCGAGTGCTGCGCCTCAAGCTGCTTGATCTCGCTCTGGACCTGCCGCAAGTCAGTCTCCTGCTCCAAGAGCCTGTCCTCTTGAGCTGCGGCGTCGAACTTGACGACGATATCGCCCGTTCTAATCCTGGAACCGCTTTCGGCGAGTTGTACGATTTTCAAGTCGGGAGTGCGGGGAGCGGTCACTTGGACGGACCGGGCGCTTTTCAATTCTCCTCGGCTGGTGACCGTAGTGATGAAATCACGCTTCTCGACCCGCGCGGTGGGTATCTCCCGCACGGCGGGTTCGAGATATCCCCAGCCCAGATAGACGAAGGCCGCTCCGATTGCGGCAAAAACGATCCATGTTACGACACGGCCCAAGAGTAATTCTCCCTACTTTTCTTTCGCTTCTTCAACGTGGCCGACAGCGAGCTTGTCGCCTTCGTTGAGCCCTGCGCTGACCGCTGCTTGCGTATCGTTCCAAGAGCTGACTTGCACGACGCGCCGTTCCGGCTTTTGATCTTTGCCGCCCATCAGCCAGACATACCAATCCTCGCCGAACTTGCTCAGCGCCTCGCGCGGCGCCAACAGGACGTCCCCTTGGGTCTCCAGCACGACATCGGCGCTCGCCGAGAGATCAGGAATAATGACCGGGTCTGAATCCAGGATATTAACCGCGACGGCTACGTTCCGCACGTAATTACCCGATCCGCCGCGGCCCCTGCCGGGCATGTCGGCGCCGCCGCCGGCCATGGCGGCGACGGATTCGACCCGGCCCTTCCAGACTCGATCGGGATAAGCGTCCAGGTGAATTTCAGCCTGCTGGCCAACCCGCAATAGATGTATATCCGCTTGGTTCACCAGCGTTTGCAGAACCATGTCGCTGGGATCCACTACCTGCATGAACAGAGCCCCGGAATTGACTTGGTCGCCGACCGACGTCTGGGCGAATGAACCGCCGCGGAAACTGGTTTCCAGGACGACGATTCCCGCAATCGGGGTGCGGATCGCCAAGCGGTCCGCATTGATTTCCGCCCGCTGCAGGTCGAGTTTCTGCATGTCGCGGTCGAGTTCCGTTTGCCGGAGTTGAGCCGCATGCGATCGTTCCAGCTTGACGATCTCAGCTCCCAGTTCCTCAGCGGTAGCCTTCGACTCCTCCATTTGGGCCTGCAACAATTGCGCTTCGATCTCGGACTTCACGGCGGCGGTTCGCAGATCTAATTCCGCCTTCTGGAAGTCGCCCTGAGCAGCCGCGAACTGTTGCTTGAGCCCTTCCATCTCGATCATCAGGTTGGCCCGCAGACGGTCAATGGACGCCTCCGCTTGAATGACATTGGCCTGTTGGTTGTCAATCGTCTCTTCCTGACTTTGGCGGTCAAACTCCGCGACGATAGCGCCGGCCTTCACCATCGAACCTGCCGGAGCCATGCTCACTAGAGTCAAGCCCGCTCCCCCGCCTCCGCCAACGCGCGAGCCGCGGCGGATTTGCGGCGCCCGAATCGGGGCGTATTTGCGGGCGACGATCGTACCTCCGACGCGCAATGTGCGTTTCAACTCGCCGCGCGTCGCCGCAACGGTCTGTATTGCTGCCGTGCCTGTTCCGCCGCCGTCAAAGGATGAGCCGGACCACTGCCATGCCGCTGCGCCGAGCGCAACCGCCCCGAGAATCAGCCACAGGGACCTACGGCTAGACCTCTTGCGCCGCGGCGCAACAGGTTCCGGTTTAAGCGGCCCGGGAGTTCCCGGATGATCCGGCTTAAATTCAGGCAAACTCGGTGCAGTACTCATTTCAAAGGCCGCTCCGCGGCTGGGTCTTACTATGACCGCATATATAGAGACGCGAAGTGCGGGATTAGGTTATCGAGACCTGAAAAAACCTCCGGGCTGAGGACCGCTGTTGCACGTTAGAAGTCAGGCAGATTGTGCAGCAAGGAGCTGGTGTCCCCGCCGCGGGAAAGGCGCGCCGCATCCAGCACCTTACGGGACGGATCGTGCAACGTTCCGATATATCGCATATCTGCTCGCGTGCCGCCCATTAGGATCACCAAATAACTTCGTCGCGGGTACCACAGGGCCTGAAACTGTAAGTCGGCCTCTTCACCGCTGATCCACTGCTCCCGCTCGGGCTGTCCTACTTTGGAAAGCACGAGATGGTACGAATCGGAGTTCGTCAGCCCCAAATAGCGTTGATCGGGCGTGGAG
>CAMPKL010000039.1 GCA_946887065.1 uncultured Bryobacterales bacterium | reverse complement strand
ATACGTTGAGACGCCCGTCTCACCCAGGCTTACTTGGCCGCTGGCCTGCGTCACTGCCTGAGTCCCCGCGAAAACTTGCGCTTTTGAGGCGGAAGGCAACAGATACTCCATGCTGCCCCCTAGCAGGCGCAGCGTCAGGCCTTCATCGCCGCCCTGCACGGCCGCCCGGGATCCGGGCTGCAGAGTGAAAGTTTCGCGGCCCTTCAACATGATCACGGCCGGCGCCAGTCCAGCTTCAATCAGGTCGCCGATGAAGACGGGCCAACTGGGGATGCCTTCAACCTTGGCTGTCGCGCCGCTCACCTTGAAAGATTTCGCACTTGAGACCGAACCGACCGGAGCCGGCGCCGTGGAAGCGACTTGCGCTGCCATAGCCAGCCCGCAAGCCAATGCGATAAACGGTAGCGGTGTAATGCGCATTGCAGCTGTCGTCAACATGTTACACCAAGCTTTCTATTTTTAGGCGGGCTAGCGAGAGCCTCGGGCCCTCGGCGGCAACGGAATGGCGACATTCGAGGCCCGGCGTGCCGGCTGGCCCTTCAGCGGCAGGGCCACACCTCCGACGGGAATATCGGTTTGATCGTGGAAAGCGTTCGTTGTTGCGATGGCCATGACCACGTTGTCCCCCACGACCGTTAACGGAATGGTGGCGTTGATTTGGTTCAAGCCGGCAAAACCGGGCGCTCCGCCGGCGTAGGAAACTTCGGCAAATTCCTGATTGAACAGCACGAAGATATTCGGATCCACGGCCAGGGCGAGCGGGTCGTTTTCGAGACCCGTATTGGCGGCGCCTGTTGCGACAGCAGGCGTCAGTTCCCCTAAGCCAGTGACGTAAATCACAACCGTTTCGCCCGGCGCCGCGGGCCGGTCGATGGTGACGAAACCGCCATCGGCGTGGGTCACGATGGCCGCATATAGGCTTTGGGGCTGCACGTAGGAAAAGACGCCGGGGCTCGTGGGCGCCAGCGGAACGATGACTTCTCGGCTTCCCGCGGCATTGGTGACGCGAACGGTGACTTCATCGCCAACCAGCCCATAAGGAATCTGCAGATTGACTTGTCCGTCCGAGGTAAAGAACAGTGGGGCCGGCTCGTCGTTTACCGTAACGGACAGGCCGAGCAATGTCAGGGGCAAGGGCAGGGCGGCAGCGGAGCCTTCCCTTGGGCCAAAGGGAGGAAGAAATCCCAAACCGAATAGAGAAACGATCGAACCGGGCGCAACCGGATTCGGAAGCAGGGCGAACGATGCTCCATTCACAACTCCGCTGGGATAGGCGAATAGGCCCGCCGGGTCGAACTCCGGCGCGCGAACCGCGAGAAACAACCCCACCTCGGGAAAGGTTCCGCCGATCGCTCCGACCTGGGCGCCTACCATCGCCCCTGCATCGTCGTCTGTTTCCGTGATGGCGAGGTGCATATTCACGACGTCCTGCAGCGTTCGATCGGCCAGCCAACCCTTACCGGCAAGATCCGTCGCGAAGAAGTTCAGGCCGCTAAAGTCCAGGCGGCCTTCGTCGTAGCGCACTTCCTCGGAGATGAGAACGAGAGCGTCTCCGTCGGGCTGGATGGCTCCAACCCCCGATGTAAACTGATGGCCGTCAAAGAGCATCTCGGCCGCCCAGTAGCGGCCCGTCAAGTCCTCCGCTGGTCCAGTGTGGTTCTTCGCAGAGACGAAAACGCTTCGTTGAGAACCGGTCCCGTATCCGATCACGTACTTACCGTTCGCGGATACGTAAATCTTATGGGCGCCAAAGAGGAACGAAGACGTCGCGCCAAAGTTGGTAGTTCCGGAGCCGTCCGGATGCACCAGGTACGATGCGTTGGTCATCGTTTCGCTCGTGGTAGCCGACCCAGTTCGATTTCCAACCACGGTGATCTTGGTATACCCGCCGGCGCCGTTCGGGGACAGGGACACCAAGCTGGACGAGAAAGCCGAAGGCGAAGCGTTGGGGAACTCAAGCACGCCGCCGGTATACGTCCCCTGAACGTCCTGGTTGGAAAGGCCGGCTCCTTGGAGGACGGCTACTGCGAAACCGCGGACGTCGCTTTCCATGCCCGAAGTTGCGCCCAGCAGAACATTCAGGTCGTCACTCACTGCCATCCGCAGCCACATTTCGTCTCGTGCGGGGTGACTGAGCACCACGACTCCTGCCTGGCTTACTGTGTACGTGCCCTCCACTTGCAATTGCATAGGCCCAGCGTCGAGCGACAGCGTCTCGCCGGTGAACATGTAGCCTCCTGCCCCGTCAAAAACGACCTTCCCGCCCAGCTGACTAACTTGCTCCACCGAGCCGGCGAGCGAATCGACCTCTAGGACGACCAAGTGGTACGGGCTGCTAAGCGTGGCGTTGTTCAGGAACTGGGCTGATAGGCACTCGACGCCCAAAGAGGCTAGGAGAATCAGGCCGAAGAGGCTAATCGAGAGGGATTTCATCATTTCAGAACCATTTTCCGGCGGCGTTGTTCCTTGGCCGCGCCCTATCAGGATGGCCCAAGAACTCGGCTGCGACCGGCACCGCGTGTACCATCTCAGCCGTCATAAGAGCGTTCGCCATCATACCGTAAGCCGTCGATGAAATTGATCTCTCGTCGGCAGCCCGCGAAGGATCCCCGTCCAAGGCAGATAACGGAGCCCGCCAGCGCAAACATCGGCACTTGCCGCCGATGAGATGTGCGTGAAGAAGTCTCTAAGGCGTCCGCCTTGGCGCGTAATTTGTTTCCTCTTTGCCGCAGTCGTTCTCAGTGCCCAAGGCCACGATCGCGATCCGCTGGACTTCGATTCCTTCGACAGCAGATTACAAAACACCAAGCCCACGACCCCACTGATCCGCCGCCAGAGCTCAATCCCGATTGTCCGCTTGGAGGTTTTGGGCGATGCAGACGATCCTGTTGAAACGTTCCCAGAAGCGCTGCGAGCGGCGCTGGAAGCGGATCAACGCTTCACAGGGCCGGCATCGATGGGATATGAATTTCGAGCTAGACGCGCATCCGGTTCCGCGCGGACGCCTTTACAATCGTTCTGGCTAAGAACCTTCTCTCACGGCGTTCCGGTGTTCGGAGGCGAGTTCGCGGTTCACTTTGATCCCGCGGGACGATTAATCGCGGCCACCTTGCCAAGCTTACCGAGCCGTGCCGGTGAGCCGCGGCCGAATTTGCCGGCAGTCGAGGCGTTGGGGGGAGTTGTTGCCCATCTAGTCCCCGGTGAAGGCGTCGAGACGGCGTCGGACGATGCCGTGGTCCGGCCGGAGACCGTGGCCCTCTTATCGTTGACTTTGTCCGACGAGCCGATCGAAGCTCACTTGGTTTGGTTTCCCTCGGCGGGAGAACTCAAGCTCGGTTGGCGAGCGTTTGTGGACATTCCCAGGACGGGGCTATTCGAATTGGTTGTCGGCGCGGACGACGGTGCGATTCTGTTCAGCCAGAACCAAGTTCGACATGAACTGGCGCGAGGTCGAGTCTTCCTCGCCCCGGACGTTCCAAATCCCGCCCGGGGCAGCCCCAGCGTTCAATCTCTACAGGGCTGGATCTCCGGCACCACCCTGGTTGGAAATAATGCATCAGCGTGTGTAGATCCAAGCGGCCGCGATTTTTGTCAGCCGGGCCCCTCCATGCCGGACTTAGATTTTTCGTTCCCCTTTGCTGATTCCTACGCCCGGACCGGCGACGCTGCGGCGGATGAGAACGCGGCAATGACCAACGCCTTCTACTGGGTCAACGTCGCTCACGACTGGCTCTATGAATTGGGCTTTGACGAGGCGGCGGGCAATTTTCAGCTCGACAACGGGGACATGGGCGGCGCTGGCGGAGACGCCGTCCGGATCGACGTCCATGACGGCGCCGTTACGGGTGATGCAAACTTTTCCACTCCTCCGGACGGGCAGAGGCCGCGGATGCAATTGGGATTGTTTCCCGACACGCGACGCGATGCGGCATTCGATGGGGACACGATCATTCATGAGTATGTGCATGGCCTGACGGCACGCCTGGTGGGAGGCCCGACGAACACCAGCGTTCTGCCGAGATGGCAGAGCGGGGCGATGGCTGAGGGATGGAGCGATGCGCTTGCGGCTTCGTTCACCGATGATCCCGTGATTTCCGAGTACGTGACTCAGAACTTCGAGACCGGAGTCCGCTCGGCGGCCTACGACCGGAGCCCCTACACTTTCGGACAGTTCGGCACGTTGTACCAAACGCGGATCGACCCATTCGATTGGACCGGCGGGTTGCCGCAAGTCCACCAGGATGGCGAAATCTGGGCGACGGTCCTTTGGGATGTACGCCAGGCGGTCGGCAAGAGCGTATTCGAGCAGGCCGTTGTCGCCGGCTTGAGCATGACGCCGGCGCGGCCCAGCATGCTCGATGCGCGGGACGCGATGCTGACGGCATCGGACGCCTTATTTGGATCCCACGTCACCTGTGCGATGTGGGGCGTCTTCGCCAAACGCGGATTCGGCGCCTCGGCGGCCTTGAACCCGATTCAGGACAACGCTCCCCGCGATACCGCATTGAGCGTGTTCGAGGCCTTTGATCTGCCCGCATCTTGCGGCGGCGCCGCCAAGCAAGAGGGCGGAACGCTTCTCCAGGGAGGCGAAGCGACGGGCGGATGGCACATGACGGGGCTATGGCACGTTTCCAGCCGTCGGGTAGCCTCAGGTTCGGCGGCATATTGGTTCGGCTCAGAAGCTTCAGGCGGCTACGATACGGGCGCTCGCGCGCGAGGCGCTCTGACCAGTCCCGAAATCGATTTGACCGGCGTGGAAGAACCGGTCCTTGAGTGGAGCCAGTACCTGGACGGGGAGGGATTCGGCCGTTCGTACCGGATTTGGTCCGGGCCATCCGCGCCCTACCTTAACTACGACGCTGGACGCCTCCTCATCAGTCTCGATGGCGGTTCAAATTGGAGCACGCTGACGCACCTCGCACATAATACTGCCGGCGCGGAATTTGACCGCTACCGCATCAACCTGTCGCGATTCGCCGGGCAGCGTATCCGTCTGCGCTTTGTGTTCGACACTCTCGACGAGATCAGCAACGATCACGAAGGCTGGTTTATCGACGACGTTCGGATCTTCAAACTCGTCAACGTTCAGCGCTTGAATCGATCCACGATTCGTCTGCGACTACCGGGGACTGACCAAAGCCGGCCAGCTGCGAGACGGCCCCCCATGCGGTAGCTTTGACGCAGCCGCGCGCGAAGAGCCGTTTTGCCCGCCGGCGTCAGCTCCGCAGCAGCTTGTTCCGAATTTCCTGAGACCAAAAGCGCAAATACCCTGTCGCTAATCCGAGGCCTGATCGCGCTCCGAAGTTCTGTCGAATGAACCCAGGCGACGGGATGAGGAAGGCGGTTAAGTATCCGAAGCGTTCGCTCCAGGTTGGAAATTCGCGGACGCGCTGGACCAAGTCCGAGCGAGGGGTCCGGTTGTCACGCAGGTAGTAGCTTTCCCGGCTCTCTTGCTCCGCGCTAACGTCAGCAATCCACGCGGGGCGCTCTAGATCAAACGACGAGCACACCAGTTCTATCGAGTCGCAGAAAAGCCGTGGCACGTCCGGATCGGGCAAGCCCATCACTAACTCTCGTAACTCGTTCTCATCGACCTGCGCGAGCAGTCGCTTCGTGTCATAGAGCCAGAGAAACCTGCGGTCTCGCGGACGATGCACGCAGTAATGCAAACCCGACATGATCAGCGAGTGCTTCCGGCAAACCGCGCGGGCGGCTTTGCCCAAGGGCTCAATTGCAACCGCGTCCTTGAAAAGATCTTCGATTGGCAACGCCCTGCCGATAGCGGGATAGTTGTTGAGGCTCCAATGGACGTCTAGGGTCAGCACTACGTTGAGGGGACCCCGCTTCGAGAAAACTTTCTCGTGGTGTCCGCCCAGGCCGCGGTCGCTTGGCTCGGCGACATAGCCTGCCTGCTCAACGATGCTGCTGAATCGAACTAGATCGGCGGGACGGATCAGCAAGTCGGTGTCCGCGGACGGGCGTACGTAGGGCGAGTCGTAGGCTAAGTAGCGAAGCGCGGCGCCTTTATAGATAAGCGCCTCCACCCCGGCGCTGGCCGTCGCGGCCACTAGATCTTCAAGCTCCAGCGCGCGAATCGTCTCGACTGTAGCTTCGCGCTGGGCCTGCGATCGCCAATGTTCCAGAACGTCCTCAGGCCAGTCTGCTTCGCTTCCTTGTTGCCGGAGCCAGCTATGGAACAATGGGCCCACTTCGAGTTCATCGGTGACGGCGGTGAGTTCCACGGCTGCCGGATTGCCGGCTTTATGAAGGTGGTCGTCCCGCAGGCAGCGGATGACGAATCGGCGCGGTGGTTCGCTTAAGGCCATTATTCTTCCACGCGTGGCGCAAATCCGATCAGGGCCGGTAAACTGGCAGGGTACCGAGTATGGCACTCGCTGACAACGCCTTGGTCCGACCGTGCGAGGATGTCCTCTTCCGGGATGTCGATGGCGAAGCCGTCATCCTGAACCTCGATACGGAGATCTACTTCGGACTCAACGACTCCGGAACCACCATCTGGCTTGCCTTGACGGAGAGTGAGACGGTGGGGATTGCGATTAAAAAGCTTTCGCAAGAATTTGAAGTCGAGGAATCCGAACTCCGGGCCGATATCTCGGAGTTCGTCAGTAGACTTCAGGAAAAGGGCCTGGTCGAGGTACGCAGTGGCGAATAGGCTGTCCGTGACGGAGCTGTCATTGCAGGACTGGTCCGCCGCCGGAGCAAGCCTTTTGCTGCTGCCCGCGTCTCGCGTGGCGATCGCATTGCTGGGCTATCGGAGAGGCGCGCGGATCGTCTCAAAAGCCGCTCCTTGGTGGAGTCGATCTCCTTCGCCGGTCGAAACGACGGAATTCGCCTCTCGATTAGCGCAAGTGGTTGGCGCCTTGAGCCGTCGACTGCCGATGAGGCTGCACTGCCTGCATCGCGCGGTCGTAATTGACGCGCTGCTCAAAAAGGCGGGAATTCCTTCACAAGTTCACCTGGGCGCCCGGCCTGGGAATGCCTTCCAGGCGCATGCCTGGGTTTGTGTCGCGGGGCAGGCGGTGGGCGAGCCGCACTCGGTCCAGAACGAATTTGGTCTAACAGACGCCCGGCGCCCCCGAACTTCGGCATGAGCGGCATCGCCGGCTTCTGGAACCTCAACGGAGATCCCGCCGACCGCGCCGTGCTTGAGCGGATGGCAAAGTCCCTCACCCATCGCGGACCGCACGGCGGCGGCGCGTATGTCGGCGGACCGATCGCCCTTGTCCACACGGCTTTCCACGAGACGCCGGAATCCGTTCACGAACAGCAGCCTTGGTCGGACGAGTCCGGAAGCATTTGGCTCAGCATGGATGGACGGGTCGATAATCGCGAAGACCTGACCAGCGTGATCGAATCGACAGGTCGAACGCTGCGCAACGATTCGGATGCCGAACTGGCATTGCGCGCTTATCAAGCCTGGGGCGAAGACTGCGCCGCCCATATCGTCGGCGACTTCGGCCTCGTCATATGGAACGGCACAAAAAAGCGACTGTACTGCGCCCGAGACTACGCGGGAATCAGACCGTTGTTCTACTACCACGGCGGAGGCCGTTTTGTTTGGGCATCGGAACTGATCGCTTTCCATTCACATCCTGACGTCCTCATGCGGCCCAACGACAGCATGATTGGGGAACATCTGAGCGGCCTGATTTCCAGCTTGGACGAAACGCTTTACGCCAACATCTTCAGACTCGAACCAGGCAGGCAACTGGTCGTTGACCAAGGGGGCGTGAGGAAGAGCCGCTTCTGGAGCCCCGCCGATCTTCCCGACGTTCGCTATTCGACCCACGCTGACTATGCCGAACGGTTCCTTGAAATATTCAAGGAGTCCGTGCGAGTTCGCCTCAGATCGTCGGGCGGAGTCGGCGTCTTGCTGAGCGGAGGATTAGATTCGGCCGCGGTTGCCTCTACCGCCCAAGCCTATTTCCGGGATCAGACCGAGGGGCAGGGGGGGCTCAAAGCGATCAGCGAAGTTTTCCCTGGGTTGGCCTGCGATGAGAGCAGCTATATCCGTACGGTCGTCCAGAAATGGGAGCTCCCAGCCGCCCAGATAACATCCGTGCCGGCCGCCACGGAGACCTATCTCCGTTTGGCCAGACGCTCAGCGAATTTCCCTGGCTATCCGAACGGCTCGGCAGCTTCGTACACCTCGTTCCGTCACCTATTCAAGGGCATCCGGGTTGTGATGACCGGCTTCGGCGGAGACGAATTGATGCGAGGCCTTGAATCCGAGTACACGGATCTTCTCGCGGATGGTCGAGTTCTCGCCTTTCTCGCTGCGTTAAGACAGGAGGGAAGGTTGGGTCGAGGATCTGTCTTTCGGTTGGCTCTGCGCCATGGCGTTAAGCCCTTGATGCCGAAGTCGACGCAACGGGCGTGGGCAGCCCTGCGTGGGCATCACCGGATGAACTGGTTGGCCCCTTCAGTTGAGTGGGCGGTTCTGGAGAGACGGCGACACCAGGAGAAGCTCGCCATCGACTGCGGCAGCTATGCACGGACCCAACGGATCGCCTGGGCGTTTGACCCCGATACCGTGCGGGCTCTCGAGAGCGAAGATCAGGCCATGGCGGAGGTAGGCGTCGTCTATCGGCACCCGTTTTGGGATAGGAGAATCGCCGAATACTGCTTATCCGTGCCAGGGCGCGAGCACTGGCGAGACGGGCATGGAAAGCGGATGCTGCGGGAGGCTATGAGGGGCGTCCTGCCGGAGCCAATTCGTAACCGCTACGACAAAGCGATCTTCAACCATATGGTGTCCGGCACCTTGGCGGCGCATGGGGGATCCCAGGTGTTTCGAGACCTCCCGCGCCAGCTAGAAGCCGCTCTTCGCCCCGGCGCCTTAGCTGCTGCGTGCCGACGGTACGAAACGGCGGGATGGGACGAGCAGCCGAGCCAAGGGCCTTCGACATGGGCCTTATGGCAGGCCCGCGGGCTGGACCTTTGGCTCCGCGGTCTGTCGTGATATACTCACGCGAACAGTGCGCCCATGCCAACTCCTGCTAAGACTGAGCGTCGTCCCTATAAGGCTCCGAAACTCATCCAGTATGGCTCCGTGTCGCAACTTGCCCAAGGCGGTATTTCAGCGCTGACGAACGACATGGGCGGCTCCGACAGGGGCGGAAAGACCATTTAGTTCACTGAGACATTCTTGCCAAAACATGGCTTGAGTCGACTTCGCTCCCACTCAGTCAGCATAAAGTTATAAGGCCCTTTCGGTGCTCGATCTATTTGTTGTCGCCGCGATTCAAGTGCAGCCCGTTCGGCGTAAGCGTACTCAGCGACGTCGAACTTGAGCGTACTGGCTCGGCTGCGGGCAGCGGGCCATTACGTCTGACCATCCGGCCCGGACTCGCACGCAGTAAGACCATCGACGGCGCCAGGCTTTGGTCGTGGCCCGCCATTCGCCCGGCGCTAGAGGTTTACTCGACGCCTCGGGGCCTGCTCTTCCGGTATCGAGAGCAAGCGGACATTCTGTATGACCGCGGCGCTCTTACCCTTGATGTCATTCCTGAGGCGAATTTGCCGTTCCGCAACCTGTCGCAATTGTTGCTGGGGCAGGTCATTCCGATGATCGCGGCAGATAGGGGCAGTCTGGTGCTGCACGCGGCTGGAGCAGTTCTGTCTGGCGGTTCTCTAATAGGTCTTCTCGGCCCATCAGGTACGGGTAAGTCGACTCTCTTAGCGGCTCTAATCGATCACGGTTTCTTGGCGTTTTCAGACGACTACTTGGCATTGGACCGGCAGGACGGAATCCTCACTGTTCATCCTGGCCCCCGAAACATACGACTCTGGCCAGATTCGTTAAAACTGATCGCTTCGCAGCGTACAAGCTCTTTCGTTCAGTTATCGAATGGAAAATACCAAATTCACCCGCCGGACGAGCATTGGTCGACTTCTTTGGAGCCGCCCAAGATCTTCTACGCTCTCGCTCCTTCGGACGACCCGGACCGACGAGTCACGATTAAGCGGCTGACCTCGCACGCCGCGGCGGCCGAGCTATTTCGCAATGCGCTCTTAGTACGAAAGCGTGATCGGCCAACAACCTCGCGAGTGTTTAGCCAGATCGCTGACGTAGTAGAGCAAGCGGTCGTGTATCGGATCGAATATCCTAAGGGCGCAACTGGCCTTCGTGAAGCGGCAATGCGCATCCGCGACTGTAGCCTGCACGCGTGACCGCTCTAGAAATCGAGGCATGGCTTACACGGTTTCGAACTACTCGTGGATGATGGCCGATGAAGTTCGAATGTCGGCGTACATTCGGGCGTGCGAGCGCGTGATCAAGCCTGGATCGGTGGTGGTGGATCTTGGCGCCGGGTGCGGCGTGATTGCACTTATCGCCTGCAAACTGGGCGCTTCCAGAGTCTTTGCCATCGAGCCGAACGAAGCGATCGCGGTAGGGCGAACGCTAGCCAAGGCAAACGGCTACGCGGACAGAATTACTTTCTTGCAGATGAAGTCGTTCGATGTGACGCTTCCGCTGCCGGCAGACGTCATCGTATCCGATCTGCGCGGCGTGCTGCCGTTTGTTGGGGGTCACATCGAAGCGATCGCCGACGCACGCACCCGATTGCTCAGGCCAGGCGGAACGCTACTCCCTCAACGAGATGTTATTTACGCTGCCGTCGTGAGTGCGCCTGAAGCTTATCAAGAGTTGACGCACCCTTGGAGACAAGATGATTTCGGGCTAGACCTGTCCGCACAGCAACGCTTTCTGACTGAGTCCCGTTCGATGCCGCGAATTTCGAGCGACCAACTGCTCACGGAGCCCATGGTTTGGTGTGAGATCGACTACTCAAAAGCCACGGACTTAAACGTTTCAGCGGACCTCCGGTTTCCCGTCGCGAAGGCAGGGTTAGCCCACGGGGTTCTGGTATGGTTCGATGCTTGGCTCGACGAAGAAGTACATTTCGATGGTGGCCCGGACTCTGACTTGGTCGTGTACGGGCGTTCGTTTTTTCCATTTACCGATCCGATTTTCCTCCATCTCCAAGACTCGGTGCGATTGGCATTGTCAGCGCGCCGGATGGGCGACTCCTACGTTTGGCGTTGGGCCACACACGTTGAGGACCAAAACGGCGTCACAAAGGCCCAGTTTCGCCAGACGACATTCAATACGGAAGCTCCCTCGCCGCGTCAACTCAGGGAGGCCGCCGCGCGTATCGATCCGAGCAGCGTGTAGGCGGCTAGGATTTCGCCACGATTGAAGGACTGCCCTGGTACACTGTTCACTCTGAAGGATGAGGCATGGCTGAGACAAACGTCGCTTTCGTCACTGGCCAGGAAGGCGCCTGCGAGCGCACGCCGTTCCATTCCCACGATGTGGAACCGGCCTGCAAGGAGATATTGCTCTCTAAGCACGGTTTCACCCCGTTTGTCGTCTCGCAACTATGAACCGAACTTCAAATTCGATTTCGGCGATCGGGAACGAAAGCGCCGCAGAATCGCCGGGCGTCGACCCGGCGCCCAGTCTAAGAGAAATTGAAGAATATAAGTGGAACTCCGCTGAGGCGAGCCACGCGGCGAGTTACCTTCTACCGGTCGTGTTGCGGCGACTCGCGGGCATTCGCGATTCGGCTCTTCTTCTGGATGCCGGCTGCGGCAACGGCGCGACACTGGGCGCGTTGCAATCTCGCGGTTACCGTCTCCACGGATTGGAAATATCGGAGAGCGGTCTTGAGCAGGCCCGCGGAGCTCACCCCAAGATCGAGTTTCAATCGGCCGACTTGACCGCCGACCTGAGCGCGAACGCTCTTTGGGGAACCGTGGATGTTGTGATCAGCCTGGAGGTCGTGGAGCATGTATTCCTCCCGCGGGCTTATGCCAGGAATCTATTTGGACTGCTGCGCCCAGGGGGAAGAGCGATCATTTCGACGCCTTACCACGGATACGTCAAGAATTTGGTTCTTGCGGCGACGGGCAAGTTGGACGCTCATTTCACTGCCCTTTGGGACTACGGACACATTAAGTTTTGGTCCAGGGCGACCCTGGAGTCGCTTTTCAAGGAGGCGGGATTTAGGGTCATCGGATTTGACGGAGCCGGTCGGGCGCCCTACTTGTGGAAGAGCATGATCATGACGCTTGAGAAGCCGAACTAACGCCATGAACAAAGACGCGAAGATTTACGTTGCCGGTCATCGCGGCATGGTTGGCTCAGCGATCGTGCGCAGGTTGGGCGCCAAAGGTTTCTCAAACCTGTTGATCCGAACTCGTGCTGAACTCGATCTACGCAACCAAGCGAAGGTTGACGAGTTCTTCTCTCAAGAGAAGCCGGACTATGTTTTTCTTGCGGCCGCTCTCGTGGGCGGCATCCACGCCAACAACACACGTCGCGCTGAATTCATCTACGACAATCTGATTGTTCAGACCAACGTCATGCATTCGGCTTGGCGTCACGGGACGGCCAAGCTGGCCTTTCTGGGCTCCTCGTGCGTCTACCCGCGAGAATCGCCGCAGCCGATTCGAGAGGAGCATCTGCTGAGCGGCCCGCTTGAGCCGACCAACGAGCCCTACGCCCTGGCCAAGATCGCCGGAATCGTCATGGCACAGTCCTACCG
>CAMPKL010000038.1 GCA_946887065.1 uncultured Bryobacterales bacterium | reverse complement strand
TCTCAGCTCGTGATCGACGCGTCCGCTGAACTGATCGCCGTTGCGGATCGAAACGGGAGCGACGGAGGCGCTGCGGTAGGCCCGCTTCCCCGCCGGGGGCGCTTTGTACTCGGGGTGGGCAGGGTCGGGCGACAACGAAACGAAACTGGAGGTTGGAACCACGGTCGATGGGAAATCGCGAAACACCCTTGCTGCGATGGTGCCGGGCAGAGCCTGTTGAACCCAGTTCCGGAACTCCGGCGTTTCTACGGTGATGTTGCCGCCGCGTGCGCCCGAACTCCGAAGGCCTTCATAAGAAGTGAAGAAGAACGTGCGGTTCTTGATGATCGGTCCGCCTACCGAGTACCCAAACTGGTTGCGGCGGAAGACCGGGACCTTGCCGGTTTCAAACACATTGCGAGCGGATAGCGTATTGTTCTGCAAGAAGTAAGATAGGCTGCCGTGAAATTCGTTGCTACCGGATTTGGAGATGATCTGTACGCGGGCGGCGGCGCCGCGACCGTCCTCGGCGGAGAAGTTGTTGGCGACCACGCGGACTTCCTCTATCGAATCCGCATTCGGCGTGAGGTTGGTACCGTTGCTGTAGGGCGAATTGGTGATGTTGTCGTCCAACGTAAAGGTGTTGGAGCTGCGGTCTTGACCGCCCGCGTTGATCGAGGGCGAGGTCTCACCGGAGAACGAATCGGCCGGCGCCGACTGAGCGCCTCGGAAAGTGCCCGCTAGTCCTCGGCCGGTGACGCCCGGCTGGAAGGCCAGCAGCGAGAACAGATTCTTGCCGTTCATCGGCAGCTCGGTGAGTTTGATCGACTCGATGCGGCCCGAGATCCGTCCAGACTCGGTCTCGACCTGAGCGATCGATTCACTTACGGTCACCTGGTCAACAAGCGATCCGACTTCCAGCGTGAAATCGGCTCGAACCGTATCGGTGATGCCCAACACGACATTCGGACGCTCCGCCGTTTTGAATCCCTCAAACTCCACGCTCACGCGGTAGGCCCCGGAACCGAGGTTGGTCACCCGGTAGAGTCCATCGTCAGAAGTTGTCGCTTGGCGGACAACGCCGGTGGCGGCATTGGTAACAGTAATCGTCGCGCCAGGGACAACAGCGGCCGTAGGGTCACTCACGACTCCCTGTATGCTGCTATTGAATTGAGCTGAAGCGATTGCAGCAGATAGACAGAATTGCGCAAGCAAAAATGCCGCGCGGCTGACTCTTCTGATTCTAGTAGTGTTCATATGCCTCCACACCCGACCCCTCATCAAGGAGAACCCTGTCGATGAACAGAGTCCCCCGCCCCCGGCTATTAAGCCATCATTCGCGCGCGGGGAGTGAGTGTTTTAACCGTTTGCAAACGGTTTAAACGTGAAGAAGTGATGATGTTGAGCGTGCAGGAACGCGATTGGCCGCTGGGGGAGGCTGATCAGCGGGAGGCTATTCGTCGCAGCGCCCGGAGGCGACTACTGGACGGAGTTCGAGGCTAGAGACGAGTCCTAATAGCCGCGGGTCAGACCGATAACGTAAACAGGCCGGACCCGCAGCCTCTGTACGCACCCGATCCACGGCAACGTGGTCGTCATTGGCGCGCGGGCCCTTGGAGATCGCTCTTAGCGCTGCCTTCGACGTCGTATCTCGACGCGAGTCGGGAGCCCCCACGGAGGGGGATGGTACGGTATGTCACGTACTCCACCTCCAAGGCGATGGAGCCGGTGACTTCCGCCCGAACAACGGCCTGATACGCTTCCGGCGGAGCCGCGTGGCCATCCTGAGCCAGGTCTCGGTAGAACGCGCGTAACAGATCGGGCGAACTGATGAATTCAGCCGCTGCTTGCGTACCGGGGGACGTTGTTCCCGATAGAATCACCGTCCGGGAGTGGGCGCTGGAGGCCGCCTGGCTCGGCAATACCGTGACGAGCCCGTAGACAATACGGCTTCGCTGGGTCGAATCAAACACTGGGCTATAGAGCGGAGGCGTTCCTGCCTGATTGCTGATCTCGACCACGCCGTACTCGCTGATCGCGGGTGAATACTCGATGCTTAATTGAGCGCCCCTCATCAGGGATGTGGCGATGACGCTGTACTCGGGCCGGCCGATGATCACGGCGTTGCTGTCTCTGAGGACCGCCATCGACGTTGCGGCTTCGGGCAACAATTTCGCATTCGTTCCGGCGGCCAGCATCAGTTTGCTTACGGTTGCGGTCGCGACCACGTCGCCCCACATCGCGGACGTGACTGCGGACCGTAGATGAACCTCGCGTGCAGGCGGCACGTGCCCAAGCCCCGAGCGCCACGACACCAGGTCGGGCGCCGGAGTGCCGGGGGTTCCGGCTGGCACAATCGTGTTCTCAGGCCGCAGGAGAAGATGCGCCCCCGTCGCCACGATGATCAAAGACGAGCCGCCGGGCTCAAGTAGTGGACCGAGCGTATTGCGCACAATCGGATCAATGGCTGATTCGTCCCTCCGGTTGAAGAACGAGAGGGCCATCACGATGCACACCGCTGCGCCCAAAGCCGCAAAACCGGCGTCGCGTCGCCAACGCGATAGATTGCTGGGCGGCGCTTCGTGCGGCGGCGGTGAAGGGAGCAATTCGCTGACGCAATTAAAGGCCGGCCGGTACCCCCCTTTTGGAACGCTGATTTGGATCGGATCGCCGATCCCCTCCGATTCGTAATACTCGCTTAGCCGTTTGCGCAAACTCAGAGCCCGGTTGCGCACGATGCTGTCTTCCATGGGCGAATAGCCCTGGGGCCTCCCGAGCGCCTCGACTCCGATCAGATATTCATTAAGGGAGGAACCACGGCCAGCCAACTCCGCCTCGACGATGTATCCAAGAAAAGCCCGCAGTTGCTCGGCTTGGACGAACACCGGACTCCCCATCACACGGCTCAGCGCATCCCGAATCTCCGGATCAGTAATTTTCTCGTTCGACATGGAACCTTCGGCTCCAACACCTAGGCAAGGCTCATCGTCCAGCGGACGCAGCCGCGGTAAGTCTAGCACAACCCTCCAATGGCGGCTTCCATGAGGAGGTGCGTTGGAGTCAAGGCCAGGAAGAGGAGGGACGATCCCCTTCTATAGCTGAGAGTTCCAGCCTTGTATGGGCACGTGAACCACGCTTCTGATTTCAGCGTTTTCCTACTACTTGCTCAGTTGAAGTTTCGGGGCTGGACGCGGCAGGCACGGCGATGAGCATCGCCTCCACAAGGTCACGCGTATAGCTGTGGCAGGGCCTGGAAACGATTTCTGCAGGAGAGGCGCATTCGATGATGCGCCCCCCTCTTAATATCGCGATTCGATCGCTAATCGCCACAACAGACGGAAGATCATGACTGATAAAGAGCAGCGCCATGCCCAGGCGCTGATTGAGCTTTTGGAAGAGTTTAAGAACGCCTGCACGCGTCAGGGGATCGAGCGAACTGGTCGCTTCATCGGCGATGATCAACGCCGGGCGATGCAGGATCGCCATGGCGATGAGCACTCGCTGCGCTTGTCCCACGCTGATCTGGCCAGGATAGCGCCGCCGGAAAGCTTTCTCGGCGGGGAGATGAACTTCCTCCAAGACGCGCGAGGCGATTTCGTCAAAACTTCCCTTAGCGCCTGGGGCCGCGTGCGCAAGCCAGGCCTCTTTGAGTTGGGTCTCGATGCGCAGGCTCGGATTGAGAGCGGTCATGGGGCTCTGCAAGACGAGCGACATCCGGCGGCCGCGCAAGCTTCGCAGTTCGCCTTCCGAGCAGCGTTTGAGGTCTTGCCCTTCGAAGACGATACTGCCCTGGCTCCAGCCGCCGCTGAATCGTTCTAACTGCAGCAAGGCGCGGGCGAGGGTGCTCTTACCCGAACCGCTTTCGCCGACTAATCCGACGATCTCCCCGCGGGCTATCTGCAGGTCGAAATCGTTCAGGACGGCTTGCCCTGGCTCGTAGCCGGCGGTTAGCCGGACGGAAAGCAGCGGCTCGTTAGAGATCATTTGTTCGTCTCCGCCGTCTTGCGTATTTCCTCGATATTCCAGATTGCGCTCGGCCACAGGGAGCCGGGGCGAACGCCGCGGAGGCTTGGTGAAACTACGGAGAGCAAGTTCTTGTGTACGAGGTAGATGATTGGGGCCTGATCTTGAACGATCTGCTGTACTTCATTGAAGGCCTTTCGGCGAACGGCCGGATCGGTCGACTCGGCTTGCAGCGACGCCAACTCGTCGATGCGGGCCTCCCAAGGAGTCGCGGGAGATTCCTGGGCCGGATTCCAAGCATGATTTCGCGCGGAGCTCATCCAGACATTCATCTGCGCGCTGGGGTCGAGGTCCACATTCACGAAGCCGAGCATGCAAAGTTCATAGTCAAAGGTTTCGGTGATGCGCTCGATCAGCGACTGGAAGTCCAGCGTGACGATGTTCAACTGGATCCCTAACTTCTTCAGGTCGTACTGAAGCATGGCGGCCATCCGCTCGCGCGCTTGGTTGCCCGCGTTGGTGATCAGCGAAAACTCGACTGGTTGACCGCTGGAGTCCAACAACTTGTCGCCCACTTTGCGGAAAGAAGCCTTGCGCAGCAGCGCCTCGGCGGCGGCCAGATCCTGTTTCGCTCCCTGAAGCTCTTTGTTGAACCAGAAGCGATTCGCCGGCGAGATGGGTCCTACGGCCGGCTGGGCGTGTCCGCGGTAGACGACCCGCACCAGATCGTCGCGGTTAATCGCTAATGAGATGGCCCGCCGAAAGTCCTTGGAGGCGAACCATTTTTTCGTCGCAGCGGGAAGCGGCGCGGAGGGACGCAGATTGAACCACAGAAACTCCGCATCGAGGGAAGCGCCGGCGTCTTGAACGGCCTGCTTGTCGGTCACGGCTAGGCGTTCATAAGCCTCCGGATCGATGTTGGTGATGAGGTCGAGTTCCCCGCGGCGGAATGCCAGCAACTCCACCTGAGGCGTCTTTACGATTCGAAGGCGTACGGAGTCGAGATAGGGCAGCCTCTTTCCGTCCGCGTCTTTCTTCCAGAAGTTCGGGTTTCTCGTCAGGCGAACGTGCGCGCCGGGTTTGTACTCAGCGATCTGGAACGGTCCTAAGGTCGCCTTCACTCCGAGCGGAGAGCGCGAGGACAGAATGGGCAAGGGGTCGAAAAGGCGTTCTACGCCGGCTATTGCCTTCGGGAAGAGGATAGAGACCTGATAGGGCGAGGCGACCTTCACCTCGATTCCGCCTTCCTCGAGACGAAACGAGTCTGCGATCGGCGAGGCTAAGTCGGGATTCTTCAGTTGTTCGAAGGTATAGGCTACGTCGCGTGCGTCGAACGCAGTTCCATCGGAAAACTTGAGTCCTTCGCGTAATTGGAAATTGATGCGGCGCCCATTGTCGGCAATGGTCCAGGAGGACGCGAGTTGCGGCTCGACCTCCTGCGTGACGCGATTGATGCGAATCAAGGAGGCCTTGGCCAGATAGCGAACCACCTCGGAGGGCTCGTCCACTGCTTGCAGCGGATGCAGATTCTTCGGCTCGCCGCCTAGGCCGAACGTGAGTTCGCCGCCGAACTGAGCGCCAAGGGAGACAGCGGAAAGCAGGAGGACGGCAAGGATATGAGTTAGGGTTCGCATTAGATGTTCTTCACCTCGCGCCGCGTCAGCAACTGAATGCAGCACACGGTTAAACAAAGTAGGACGGCCGGGACTAAAATCGCCGGCTGATCGGCGATTCTGGGCAGGAATTGGAGTTCGGCCAGCAGGTTGCCCCACGACGGCAGCGGTTCGGAAACGCTGAGACCGAGCGCGCCGAGGTTTGCTTCGCTCAGGATGAACAGCGGTATCGCGATCCAAAACTGGGAACGCAATAGAGGACTCAGAGCAGGCAGCAACTGCCGGAGGACCACTCGCGCCGGCGACATGCCCATCGCGCGCGATTGCAGCATCGGATCTCCTGTCCGAAATTCCCGAACCGCTGTGCAGGCCACACGTGCCGGTCCGGCCCACCCCAGGCAGCCCAGCAGTGCGAATGTGACCGCCATCGATACTTCCGGCGAAACGTTTAGAGGCAGTGCGGCGCGTATCGCGAGCAGCAAGAACAGCCAAGGCAAACTCAGAAATAAGTCGATGAACAGCAGAATGCCGCGTTCGATCGGTCCGCCGAAGTATCCCGCCACACCGCCGATAATGGCCGCCAAGATGACGCACAACGCTGCCGCGGCGGCTGACAGGGTGAGCGAGAGGCGGGTTCCGTGGATCAAACGCGACCAGCGGTCCCGGCCCAGTGAATCCGTGCCCAACGGGAACTGCCGGCTTGGGCCGACCTCGACCGCGTCCCGGAACTGTTCTTCATACGGACGGGGCGCTGTCCACTCCGCCGGTAAGACGAAGAGCACGATCGCGGCCAAGATGATTCCCGCGGCTATGCGCATGTTTCTCACTTGACTTCGGCTCCCGCTGCCGCCGCTCCCAAGGACTCAGCGGTAAAGTTCGCGGATATCGTGACGAACGCGACAACGGCCGTAAGGGCCACGATTAAAGGAAGATCGCGAGAAAGAGCCGCTTCCCAGAGAAGTTGACCAATGCCCGGAACGCCGCAAATCACCTCCACAGGCACGGCCGCGCCCAAGGCGATACTGACCGAGACGCCGAATAAGCTCAAAGCCGTTGGCGCCGCGCGCAGCAACACATGGCGCGCGATGACGATCGGGCGAGACACGCCCCGGGCCAGCGCTGCCAGAACATGCGGCTCATCGAGGATGCGGTCGGTCAGATTTCTGAGGTAAGCGAAGATTTGCGGGAACAACAAGACTCCGATCGCCGCGGCGCCTGGCAGGTCCGCGTGTAAACAAAGAAGCGCGAGGAGAGCGGCCGGCTGGGAAATGGTTGCGCCCGAAAGGGCCGCAAGGATCGAATCCAGCGCGGACGAGCGTGCGCCAAGAGCAAGCAGCAGCGCCGCCAGGGCGGATCCCCAGCCCGCGAGAAGACCGAGTCCGACCACGCCGGCCGTTGCCGGCAAGCGCGCGCGGACGAGTTCCACAACCGGCTGTCCATATGCGGTGGACTCGCCCAGGTCCCCCCTCAATAACCTGGCGAACCAGGCGCCGAAGCCGCGATCTTGCTCTAACGCGATTACGCTTTCGTCGCTCATGCGAGGATCGAGAGTGAGCGCATCAATGCCGCTGCCGGGCGAGATTCCGGTAAACCACCCAGCTAGCAGCGCGGCAACCAAGATCATTGCTGCAAGCAGCAGGAAGCGGCGAATCGCTCTGAGGATGGATCGTTTCGTCATAGGGCGGTCTCCCCGCCTCCGTTATCAGCGCGTTTGAGCGGCCGCTGCCTCGACTTGGGGCTGCGCACGGTTCGCACGGCTGCGCTTGTCTTCGTACATGCGCACATCCGCAGCCGCCACGAGGCTTTCGGTATCGGCTCCGTCCTCTGGGTGGAATGACGCGCCAATCGCGATAGACACGTCGTCGCCGATCTCACGAATCTTTGCTTTGATCGCGGCGATGCGTCCGCTAATCATCTCGGGCGAGGAAGTGGGCAGAACCATGACGAACTCGTCTCCTCCCATCCGTCCTACATGGTCATACTGCCGGCAGCTCGCCTGTAGGGCTTCTGCGACGGCCTTGAGAACGCGATTACCGTCCATATGGCCCAAGCGGTCGTTGACCTTCTTGAAATCGTTCAGGTCGCAAACGAGCAGCGCAAACCGGCTCTCCTCCCGCTTAGACCGAGCTAACTCGCCGTCGACAATCTCAAAGAGCGCCCGGGCGTTTGGCAGGCCAGTCAAATAATCATTCGTCGCTGAGCGCTGCGCATCGCGATACTTGATCGCGTTCTCGACGACCAAACCCAGGCGCGAACTTAGCCCAAGAAGAATCCGCAAGTGCTCGCTGGAGAAAGGCGCGCTTTCTAGGCCGTAAAGGGCCACTACTCCGATCACGCCGGAAGTTCCTTCCAGCGGCGCGGCCAGGGCTCCTCGCAGAGTCGTGATGGCTAGCGGGCCAGTCGCACAAATCGCCTCTACTGCCGCGCTGCCGTTGAGAATCGTTTTGTCATTTTCGGCCACCCAACCGGAAAGACCGTCGCCCATCGGAATTCTCAGCGAAGAGAACAAGTGGCTGTCGACGCCATCCACATATGCCGGCTCCAGGTGGTCATTCTGGCGGATGTATACGGCAATGCAATCGAAAGGAACCAGCTTGCGCAGGCCCACCACGGCCGTATCGAGAATCTGTTCTAGGTTGAGGTAGTTGCCTAATTGCCGCGTCCAGTCCAGGTAGACTTGCGCCTCCAGGTGAGCGGAGCGGATAGACGACCAGGCTGGGGCGGATTCGGCAAAACCGGCGCCGGGCGCCTCTCCTCGCTCGACGACGATGTTGGTGTTGATGCCGTGCCGGTGTTCGGCTCCTGCTTGTGTTGCGAGAGCCTCCAACTCGATGTAGCGCCGCTTGAGTATTTCGACGATTTGCGGGTCGAACGACGTGCCTGACAACTCGACCACTACTTGAATCGCTTCGTCCAGGGGCAAGGCGCGCCGGTATTGCCGATCCGACGCGAGGGCGTCCAGACAGTCGACGGCGGACAGGATGCGGGCGCCAATGGGAATCTCTTCGCCCGCGAGGCCGTCTGGATACCCGGTACCATCCCACTTCTCGTGGTGGGAGCGCACCATTGGCACCACCGGATAGGGGAACTCGACGCGCTTCAAAATATCCGCGCCGACGACGGGATGAATCTTGACCTTCTCGAACTCCTCCTTCGTCAATTTTCCTGGCTTGCAGATGATGTGCTCCGGAACGGCCAGTTTCCCAATGTCGTGCAGCAGCGAAGCCGCTTGCAAAGCAAGCATCTCGTCCTCGGAAAGGCCCAGTTCCGCTCCGATTTCCTGTGCATAAATCCGTACGCGCTGCAAGTGATCATGGGTGGTTTGGTCTTTGGCCTCAATCGCCAGGGCCAGCGTTTCAATCGTGCGAAGATGCAAAGCGGCCAGATCTTCCGCATGATCCCGCTGGGACTCCAAACGCTCCATATAGTGACGGTAGGATCGATGAATTAAGTAGATGAGCGGGATGATGAATAGCGCCGAGGTACGGCCCGAGGACCGCAAACACAGTACAACCATGCTGGCCAGCCCGCCGCCCATCAGGTAGTAAGGGAATGACCAAAAAAAACACTCCCGCCAGACCGCAAAAGGAGCCTTTTGCTCCGTCAGCGCAATGATGCCGGTGACGATCCAAGTGTTGGCCAGGAAGTAAACCGCTGAGGCCGTGATCAACGCGGGAGCCGGTTCGGTGCTGAATACCTCAACGCGCAGATAAATCAACTGCGCCAGCAGAATGGAAATCCAGACGGAGCAAACGCTGAACACCAATTGGTGCGGGCGCGGCCTATGCTCCGCGTGCCAGTACGATTGCGCAACGACGCCGGCTGTTGACGCGACTAAGGCTTCGACGGCATTGAGCTGCACGATGGCGACGAGCTTGAACACAAACCCGACCGACAAAGAGCTAATGACGCCGGGCAGAGGCACCTTAAGAAGGCTGACCGCGCCGATTACCAGCGCGTATGCCGCAGTCGTCCACCAGTCGAAGCCGTCCGCGCGAGTCCAGGCGTGACCGGCGCCGAGTATCCCTCCGAGGATGACCGCGACTAAGTATGCTTGTGCCGCTCGATTCACCGTCCTCACCTGGTGACGCCCGAGGCCTCGCCGTCAATAGAAGGACGTTCTAGCTGATGCGTGTTCATCGCGTGGCCGCGCCTAGCAAGACGCGATCGAGCAGGCCCCTGCCCGACGGCCCCGACCGCTGGACTGAGTGTGCCCAGCGACTCCGCCACGTGGCAATAAGGCATATCATCCCAGCGCGGTCTTAAGGTCCGCGAGAAGCCTAGGGCAGGTCTTCTTAGAGGGAGTACGTCCATTCTTCGGAGTGGTATGCGTCAGCGGTATGCCGGCGGTCGGCCCGACTTCGTCCTCTTGAGCGCGGCAACGTTGATAAGTGCAATTTTTTCAGTTATTTAAAAGGAGGACTAATATAGACATATGAAGTAGTAGTACGTGGTACAGTTGACCCATCTTTCCAGGATGTTAATGGTGTACATGCATCTACTACGCCCAATTTGCTTAACCCTGCTTCTGGGGGTCATCTGCACTGCCCAGGTGCGCTCCGACAACCCGCGCGGGCGCGCTCGGGCGGCCGAGGCGCGCGCCGCCGGCATGGTCGACGTCATCGTCCAGTACGATGGCGCCCTTAGCGAGGAACAACGCCGGGGAATCCGGGCTCGGGGAGGCTCCAGTATAAGGGAGTTGCAGGCGGCGGACGCAGTCGCGGTTCGCGTGCCGGTCGAGGAACTCGATCGTCTGTTACAGGACCCCAATGTCGCCCGCATCTCGCGCGACTCCGAGGTGTCCGCGGCTATGACAAGCGTCGACGCGGCGACCGGCGCCAATGTCGCGCACGATTACGGCTGGAGCGGAGCGGGTATCGGTATCGCGCTGATCGACAGCGGCATCGATCGTCATGCCGACTTGCCGACTCGCGTCCTGTATACGAAAGACTATGTGGACCCGCAGGGCTCCGGCACGGACGGCCACGGTCACGGCACACACATCGCCGGGATCATCGTAGGCAAGGGCCAAAACAGAGACGCGCTTAGCGGCGGCATCGCCCCTGGAGCGCACCTGATTAACCTTCGCGTACTCGACGAGAACGGCTACGGAAGAGAAAGCGACGTCATTGAGGCGATTGGTGAAGCCATCGCTCTCAAGGATCTGTACAACATCCGCGTCATCAACCTGTCGCTAGGCCGCCCGGTTCTCGACAGCTGGACGAACGACCCGCTGTGCGCCGCCGTGAAGAGGGCCTGGGACGCGGGCATCGTCGTTGTCGTCGCAGCCGGCAACTATGGACGGTTGAACGATGTCGGTAACAACGGATACGGCACGATCACGTCGCCCGGGAATGCGCCGTCCGTAATTACCGTCGGTGCGATGAATACGAAGGCGACTCCCGAGCGGTCCGACGATGTGATGACGACGTACAGTTCGAAGGGTCCGGCGATCCTCGACTACGTGCTGAAACCCGATTTGGCCGCGCCGGGCAACCGCATCCTTTCGACAATCGGCGACAGCCAATTGGCGGAGGAGAGCCCGGAATTCGTCCAGGCAGGCGTTCCGGCGAGAAGTCGGGCGCGGGTTGCGAGAGAGGGCGTCTTTGGGCTGCAAAACGACTACATGCAGCTGAGCGGTACGAGTATGGCGGCTCCAGTCGTTGCCGGAGCTGTTGCGTTGATGTTGCAACAGGATCCGTCTTTGAGCCCGGACACCGTCAAAGTTCGATTGATGAAGACGGCTACCACGGATTTCCCGGAGATCACCGACGTCTATGACCCGGATACGGACGAGTCGTTCGTGATCCAAAATGACATTTTCACGATCGGCGCCGGCTATATCGATATTGCCGCGGCGCTGCTCGACACCACGGTTGTGAGCGGCAGGGAGACGGCGGAGTCTCCCAGCGTGTCCTTCGATGGAGAAGAGTTCCGCCTGGTCTACGGCCTGACCGCCATTTGGGGACGCACGGTCGTCGACGGCGAGACGGCCATCTGGGGCCGCGGAGACACGTCGGGCGAGACAGCGATCTGGGGCCGGGGAGACGCCTCGGGCGAGACGGCCATCTGGGGTCGCGGAGACACATTCGGCGAGACGGCCATCTGGGGTCGCAACGTCATTGACAGCTCGACCGCGATATGGGGGCGTACCGCCATCTGGGGCCGCACAGCAATCTGGGGTCGCACGGCAATTTGGGGTCGTACCGCGATTTGGGGCCGCACCGCGATTTGGGGCCGCACGGCAATCTGGGGTCGCACAGCAATCTGGGGCCGCAGCGGTACCGAAGGATTCACCGCAATCTGGGGCCGTAGTTCGTTCCAAGGCAATACCGCAATCTGGGGTCGCGGAGACGCGTCGGGCGAGACGGCCATCTGGGGCCGAGACACGCCCGAAGGCAATACCGCAATCTGGGGCCGGGACACGCCGGAAGGAAACACCGCCATTTGGGGTAGAGACACGCCGGAAGGGTCCACCGCCATTTGGGGTAGAGACACACCGGAAGGATCTACTGCGATTTGGGGTAGAGACACGCCGGAGGGGTCCACTGCGATCTGGGGCCGAGACACCCCTGAAGGATCTACCGCGATTTGGGGTCGAGACACACCCGAAGGTTCCACCGCCATTTGGGGTAGAGACACCCCGGAAGGTGCCACCGCCATCTGGGGTAGAGACACGGCGGAGGGGTCCACCGCGATCTGGGGCCGCAGCCTCATCGAGAACAGCACCGCGATTTGGGGCCGAGCCATCGTTGAGGGTGAAACCGCGATTTGGGGCAGAGACAGCGCAGAAGGCCATACGGCTATCTGGGGCCGGAATGTCCTGCTCCATGGCGAATAACGCCGCTGCAGCTTGACGGCCCAGGCCGCAGCGGGTAGTATCTTTCAAAAGAATATCCTCCCCGTTCGACGGGAGGTCTACGTAGAGGTGCCCTTACTCTCCCCTGTGGTGTTGGGCGATTTCTAGTCCCGAACCAGGCATTCCACTGATCGGCAAATCGATCCTTTCCGCTACAACCTTCGCAAGAAAGGCGCCTTTCTAGGCGCCGCGAGGTGATCATGCGGGTTCATCGGTCTGCGGCGTTTTTCGTCGCCCTTCTCGTGCTGGCTCTGGGAACTCTCTTGGGGCAAGGCACGACTTC
>CAMPKL010000037.1 GCA_946887065.1 uncultured Bryobacterales bacterium | reverse complement strand
GTTCGGAGCCTACCACGACGATACCCTCTATTTCACGGCGGCCAAGGCTTTGGCGGCGGGCGACGGCAACGTCTTGCCCAATCTTCCGGAGTCGCCGGCCCAAACCAAATATCCTCCGCTGTATCCTCTGTTGCTTTCTCTGGTTTGGCGCGTCCAGCCTGAGTTTCCCGCCAATCTCTCCTGGGCTTGGGCGATGAACGTCGGGTTCGGCGTCGTTCTCGTGCTCGCCGCGGTAGGCGTTTTCCGGCGCCTGGGTTCGAGCCGCAAGGAGGCGCTGGGGTTGGCGGCGATCTTCGCCCTGAATCCCTACACCATTCTTTGGACGAATCTGCTGCTCAGTGACGTTCTCTTCGCAGCCTTAACGCTCCTTGCCGTGCTGGCCGCCGACCGCGCGGTCCTTCAGCGGACGAGTTCGTTCTGGAGCTGGTGGTTCGCGGCGATCGCCCTGGCGTGGCTGGCGATGTCGACGCGCACTCTTGGCGTGGCGATTCTCGGCGGCCTGTTTGTCTTTGCGATAGCGAACCGCCGTTATCTTGCCGGCGCGGCGACCTGCCTCGCAGTGTTGCCGTTGGCGCGGCGGCTGCTGTCGGGCTGGTCCGTCGGCGGTTCCGCCCCCAAGAGCGCGGTCAGCGGTTTTGATCAGACTTGGCTGTTCTACACGGACTACGTCGCGTTCTGGAAGCTTTCAGTACCCTCCCTGGATGTACTTTGGGCTCAAGTGCAGTTCAACGGCCTTGAGCTGCTGAAATTCCCTGCCGTCGACGTTTTTCTATACAACGCCGAAGGCATGGCCAGCATGTACATGCAGACCACGGCCGTCGCGATCTCGGCGGCTATCCTGCATGGCGTCTTCGTGCGGGCGAAGAACTGCGGCTATTCCTCGATCCATTGGATGGCGATTTGCTATGTGCCGTTCATCTTGTTGTGGAACTACACCCTGATGTCGCGCTTTTGGCTGGCCTTCATGCCGCTGTTCCTGGTTGGCGCCGCCGTCGAACTGGGCCGTCTAGGCGGAGGGATCAAGAAAGTGTTCGCGCAACCGGGTCAACTCGACCAGCGGATTGCGGCCGGCTTCTTTGGGCTGGCGCTATCTGCGTTGGTGCTGAATGGAGCCTGGCGCTACGCAGTGCTCGTCCCCGCCGGTTTGCATTCCGTTACCGCGTACCGCGAAAAGACACTGGCCGCAAAACGAGAGGCCTATTCCTGGCTAGAAAATTCCAGTGAGAAAGGCCCCGTCATCAGCTACGAAGACGCGCTGTTGTACCTGCATACGGGCGCTCAAGGAATGAGGCCGTTCATTTGCTCCACCGAACCTTTCTTCAAACAAGACGAGGATGCCATGAAGCGCGACATCGCCCGCATAGGAGACACCGCCGCCGCCCTGAACGCGCGCTACTGGATCGTGTCGGACGATGACTTCGAACTCGACTACGCCGGGCCCCAGTTAAAGACCGCCACCGCGGAGCTTTTGCGGAACTGGCCCGTCGTATTCGAAAGCGCTAACGGAACGGTCCGAGTTCACGCCGCGGACGTTTCGCTAAGCCGAGCCGCTGAATAGGGCTTTTGATAGGTGTCTCTAAGGCGAGTCGTTTAATTCCTCAGATGCTCCCGCTGCTCGATACTTGCTCTTGCGGCGTCACGGGGCGATAGATCGCAATCTCTTGATTCCCAAGGACCTAGCTGCCACGACGGCCAACGATTCAGTGATGCCAAGCGAAAGCAGTATGACCGCTCCAAGCGCCGCCGGGAATGTTGCGGCCTCCAAGCAGTCCTCCGCGGGGCTGGCGGGCTGGCTTTTGCCGAGCCTTTCGGACTGGGCCTTCGCGGCAGTCCTTTGTTGGCTCTTCTGGGGCCAATCCGGCGCCGTCGCGCTGTTGGGAGACGGCGACGCGGGATGGCACATTCGGCTGGGCGAGATGTTCCTCGCCAACGGTCATCTTCCGACCACGGATCCGTTCTCGTTCACGATGGCCGGCAAGGTGTGGTTTGCCTGGGAATGGCTGGCTGACGTGATCCTTGGAGCCGCACACCAACTGGATGGACTGGAAGGCGTTGTTCTGTTGGCCGGCGCTGTTATTGCCCTGACGGCGAGCATGCTCGTTCGCTACATGCTGTGGCTCCGAGTCAACGTTGTGGTTGCAATCTTGTCGATGCTGCTGATTTGTTCCGTGTCGAGCGTGCACTGGCTCGCTAGGCCGCACATGTTTACCTGGGGCTTTCTGATCGCGACGCTCTGGCTGCTGGAGGCCGATCGCCGCAAACAAAGTTGGAAGGTTTGGCTGCTGATTCCCATGGGCGCTTTGTGGACCAATCTGCATGGCGGGTGGGTCGCACTGATCGTCACAACCGGCATTTTCGCCGCGGGAACGGGACTGGAAGACGTCTGGCGGCAAGTGCAGAAGGAAGGCTGGAAGTTCTACATCCCCTCCTCGGCAAAGCGCTACCTGCTCGTGTGCGGGCTGTGCTTAGCCGCTACGAGCATCAATCCTTACGGTCTTGAACTGCATTCGCACGTCGGCAGTTATCTGCAATCGGACTTCATCCTCGATCACGTCCAAGAGTTCCAGTCGCCCCGCTTCCGTACCGAAAGCATGCGCGTGCTCGAAGTCATGATCTTCGCCTCGTTTTTCGTGGCGGGATTCATGGTGCGCCGAGGAGAGTTCGTCCGGCCTTTGCTAATGGCGGCTTGGGCGCACGCCTGCCTGACGTCTGTTCGTCATGCTCCGCTGTTCGCGATCGTGGCTTTGCCGTACATCGCGATGGAGCTGACCCGGTTGATCCAGGTCGCCTCCAAGAGCGGTTGGAGTCTAGCCCAAGTACTAGAAGATCTAGGCAAGGACTATGGGGCCGAGGGCGGCCGCGTTTCCGAGCAAGGACCGGCTCTGGGCTGGCTCCCGATTGCCGGAGTCGTGTTCGTGGCGATGACCCTGAACGCCCGTTCGGGAGAGGAACGCTGGAATGCCGCGTTCCCCGAAGTGCGCTTCCCAACCGTTGCCGTGGAAGCCCTAGGCGAACGCCTTAGCGGACAACGGGTACTAACAAGCGATCAATGGGGTGATTACCTGATATACCGCTTGTTCCCAAACTATCTAACTTTCATCGACGGCAGAAGCGATTTTTACGCTCCCGAGATTCGCGACGACTACATGAGCATCCTCGTTTCCGACTGGAAAACCGAGGAGGTGCTGAGAAAGTATGACTTTCAGGCGGCTCTGGTTCCACTTGATTGGGCGCTTACCACGGCTCTCAAACAGAGTCCCGAATGGCAGGTGGTATACGACGATGGATTCGCCGTCTATCTGGAAAAAAGAGCGGCCCCGGTTAGTGCGCAAACCACTGTAAGGCAGGGATTTGAAGTTAGTCCTGGGAGTTCTAAGGATGGCGTTTTAAGACCCGGGGGAATCCTCTTAGGCTCGCTTAAGTAAGGAAACCCCCAAAACCGGTGCGTTCGGTGAATGTTGACGAATTTGACAATGCTCTAGAAATGGAGTGTCACCCCGTAATAGGGTTTAGGCCCGTGGAGAGGGATTGAGCAGCGATGTTGTGGCTTGTAGGACTGAGCATGACAGTGGGAGGTTTGGCGACCGTGGAAGACCTACGGAGCCGGACGATTTCCAATTGGCTGTGCTTGTTCGGGCTGGTCGCCGGTCTTGTGGCCCAAACGGTATTGCAGGGCTGGTCGGGACTGGGCTCCTCTCTGCTCGGAGCGGTGATTGGTTTTGCGGTGTTTCTGATCTTCTTCCTGCTTGGCGGGATGGGCGGCGGAGACATTAAGTTGATGGCTGCGTTTGGCGCGATTTTGGGCCAGAGGCAGATCGTGAATGCGGCAGTGTTTGCAGCCATGGTCGGAGGCGTGATCGCCCTGATCTACGTTGCCTACAGGAAGTTGCGCCAGGTGGTGCAGCCGGAAGCGGACGGCTCCAAACAGTCGGTTCGCAAAGAGTCAATTCCCTACGCGCCGGCAATCAGCCTGGGCGTATTGATCTCGTTCTTGAGTGAGGAAGAGTTATGGACAAGCGTCTACTGACAGTAGTTCTGGCCGCGATTCTAGTCGCGCTCGTTATCACCGCGATCTTCTACCAGATCACGGTAGGCAGGAGGCCGGTCCGCGCTGAAGCGGATCAAAAGGCCCTTGTTGTCGCGAAAGCCGACTTACCCATGGGCGCGATGATCACCGCCGAGGATGTTCGGCTGATTGACTATCCCGTAAACGCTTTTCCGCAAGGCGGATTTGAAGCCATTGAAGACGTTGTCGATCGCTCCGTTACCGGACAGATCCTCGCCAACGAGCCGGTCATCTCCGGCCGCGTCACCGAGAAAGGAGCCGGCTTCGGCCTGGCGCCCCTGATCAAACAGGGCTACCGCGCCATTGCGGTGGCCGTGAACCAGGTCAGCGGCGTCTCAGGATTTATCCTGCCCGGCTCGAAGGTTGATGTGCTGTTGACCGCTAACGGCATCGGCGGCAGCAGCGAAAACCTGACGACGACGGTGCTTGAGAACGTCACTGTCTTATCGACGGGCCACAGCCAGGAGGCCGACGCGAATGGTCAGCCTCAGAACGTCCCCGTTGTGAATATGCTCCTCAAGCCGGAAGACGCCCGTTTGCTGACTCTAGCCACGCAGGAAGGCCGTATTCAACTGGTCCTGCGGAACCCGAAGGACGATGAAGAGCAGCTCGCGGAGAACAGGCAGATTACAAGCACGGCTGACCTTTTCGCCGGCTTGGTCTCGAAGCCTGCGCCGGTGGTGCGGCAACGTGCGCCGCGTCCGGCTCCGGTTGCGATGGCGCCCGCCCCGCCGCCGGTCTTTGAAATCGAGATGATTCGCGGCGACAAACGGTCGACCGAGACGCTTGAGAGTTCCGGCAACTAAGGCAAATTAGTACTACTTGCGACGACAGACTTGGGTGTAGGGTGTTGCTATGGTTTTGTCTCCCAATCGAATCAACTATCTACTGAAGCCGTCAGCAATCTGGGCGGCCTGCTTATCGGTCATAGCGACCGGCGCTCTCTGGGCGCAGGCGCCGACCGGTAACGAGATTCCGCTCGTCGTCGGCAAGTCGATCGTTCTGGATATTCCTGATGAAATCCAGCGCGTATCCATCACCAACGATACAATCGCTGACGTTGTAGCGATCTCGACGCGGGAAATCCTCATCAATGCGAAGAGCGAAGGCATCACAACCCTTGTCTTGTGGTCTCGCGCCGGCGACCGCAATTTCTTCACCATTAACGTTGGTTCTAATCTTCAACAAATTCAGGACTTGGTTCGCGCCGCATTCCCTGGCGAGCCCGTTCGTCTGGTCTCCAGTCAGGGCTTGGTGACTCTGAACGGATCGGCCTCGAGCCCAGAGGTCGAGGAGCGGATCTTAGCCATGCTCGGCGGCATGGGCGCAAGGTCGGTAGTGAGCAATTTGGAATTACCGATTCCCGCCGCCGATCGGCAGATCGTGCTGCGCGTCCGCTTTATTGAAGTGCAGCGCAACGCTCTCTCCGAGTTCGGCGCGAATCTACTTTCAACCGGCGCGCTCAATACGCCGGCCTCTATCTCAACCCAGCAGTTTGGCGGATCGAGGGTTTCGCAAGTAGCCGGAACCATCGGCGGCTCGCTGAGCGGAACCAGTACGAACTTTAGCCTTACCGACACGTTGAACGTCTTCGCGTTCCGGCCGGATCTGAACCTCGGCATCCTGCTCAGGGCGTTGGAAGCGCGCGGAATCAGTCAGATGCTGGCCGAGCCCAACGTCGTCACGACGTCAGGAAAAGAGGCTGACCTGCTGATCGGCGGTGAATTCCCGGTCCCCATCATCCAGGGCGGAGCCGCCGCCGGCGCGGTCACGATCCAGTTCCGTGAGTTCGGCATTCGAATTAACTTCTTGCCTGAGTTCACGCCGCGCGGATCCATCAAAATGCATGTACGGCCCGAAGTTTCCGCGTTGGACTTTGCCAATGCCGTCACTCTTCAGGGCTTCCTCATTCCCGCGTTGTCGACCCGTCGCGTTGAGACCGACGTCGAACTGATGCCGGGTCAGAGCTTCGTGATCGGCGGTCTGATCGACAGCCGCATGTCGGAGAGCGAAAACCGCGTACCCGTGCTCTCGAAGATTCCTCTGTTGGGTGAATTCTTCAAGAGTCGTTCGCTGGACAGAAACAACAGCGAACTCCTCGTACTGGTTACGCCTGAGTTCCCCGAGGTCTATGAGTCCGGCGAGCCGACTCCGACGTTGCCCATGCCGGAGGAATTCATGCCGCCGCTGACCGAGTCGTTGGACTGGAAAAAGTAACAAATTGAATTGCGATAGGACGGAAAAAGGAAAGGCGGATTAAGGAATGCTGGGGCATAGTGAGCTAGGAGCGACGCTGGTTTGTCCGAACCGGGCCCTTGCTGGGGACTTTAAACGGGTTGCTGGTCAGCAGTCCGTCGAGTTTCTGGAAGAGATGGCGGACTACCCGACGTCGGCGCAACTGGAGGCGAGATTACGGCAGCTTCGCCCGTCGATCGCCTTCATTGATCTAGACACGGATCTAGAGACGGCGTTGTCCCTGGTGACAGTCGCCGCTTCAATGAACCCCGCGGTCTATGTAGTCGGCCTCAATTCCCAAAGCAGCGCGGACGTGATTATCCGCTCCTTACGAGCGGGAGCCACTGAATTTCTTGGGGCCCCCTTTGATTCCGAATCCATTAAAGCGGTTCTTCTGCGGATCCGAAAACTGTGCGATACCCAGGTAAGCGACGCGCCTACCAACGGCAAGGTCTTCGGTTTCGTCGGCGTCAAGGCAGGGCAGGGCGTCACCACCTTGGCCTCGAACGTCGCTGCATCGCTCTCCAACGAAGGTAAACGCCGGACGTTGTTGATCGATTTCGACACGCTTTCCGGCAGCCTTTCGTTCGCCTGGAGGCTGACTCACTCGTACAGCGTCGTCGACGCCTTGGCTCACGCCGAAAAGTTGGACGACGCGCTGTGGGGCGCTCTGGTAACGAAGCGAAACGGCGTTGATTTATTGATGGCGCCCGACGCTCCGGAGATGCCGACGCTGCAGACAGAAAGGTATCAGCGTGTGCTTGACTTCGTACGCACGCGTTACGAGTACGTCATTTTGGATCTTCCCACCGTCTACGGACCGGCCAGCAAGTCGCTGCTGCGGGAAACGGACCATGCCTTCGTGATCTGCAACTCGGAATTGTCTTCGTTGCATTTGACGCGCAAGGCGATCGCGAACATCGAGCACGAGGGTTTGACCAAGGACCGTTTCTCTTTGATCGTAAATCGGATGAGCAGACGGGGCGAGCTGGGTCCTCAGGACATGGAGCGCGTCTTTAATTTCCCGATTAGCCACGTCTTTCCGGACGACAGCGCCTCGATCCATCGGGCGCTTACAGCCGGCAAGCCGATTGCAGCTTCCGCGGAGTTGGGTAAGAAGTTGGCCGCCTTTGGTCAGAGCTTGACCGGTGATGGCGCGACGAAGAAAAAGAAGGCGGCCGGCGGCCTGAGGCTGTCCGCGTTGTTATCGAACGGCTAGCGTGCGTTTTTGAGATTTGAGAGAGGTCGACACCGAATGGCTTTGCCAACAGACATCGCGCCATCAGGAACTGGGGAGCTGACTTGGGAAGAACGTTTGCGCCGCGGCAGCGGCCGCACGCGGCTGACCCTGAATCCCGAGTACCAAGAGCTCAAGTTCAAGCTTCACCGCAAGCTGCTCGACAAAATCAATCTCGAAGCTCTAGCCAGCATCGAGAATCAGAAGGTCCGCATCGAAGTTCGCAACGCCCTGATGGCGTTGATGGACGACGAGTCCACGCTGTTGAGCTCTCTCGAACGCCAACAGATCTGCGACGAAGTCCTCGATGAAGTCTTCGGTCTCGGTCCGCTGGAACCGTTGCTGCAGGACCCGACCATTTCGGACATCCTGGTCAATACGCACAAGCAGGTCTACGTTGAGCGCAAGGGCCGGCTTGAATTGACCAACGTGACCTTCAAAGACGACGGTCACCTGCTGCGCATCATCGACAAGATCGTGTCGCAGGTCGGTCGACGCGTTGATGAATCGTCGCCGATGGTGGACGCCCGCCTAATCGACGGTTCGCGCGTTAACGCGATTATCCCGCCGCTGGCGGTCGATGGACCTCTGCTGTCGATTCGCCGCTTCGCGACCGACAAGCTCATGCCTGACGATCTCGCGGCCAACAAGTCCATTACGCCGGGCATGATGGAAATTCTCAAGGCGGCGGTCAAGGCTCGACTGAACATCCTGATCTCCGGCGGTACCGGTTCCGGCAAGACGACGATGCTCAACGCTTTGAGTTCGTTGATCTCGCCCGATGAGCGCATCGTCACCATTGAGGACGCGGCCGAGTTGCAACTCAAGCAGCCACACGTGGCTCGCCTGGAAACGCGCCCGCCGAACATCGAAGGTAAGAATGCAATCCGTCAGCGCGAGCTGCTGGTTAACGCCCTTCGTATGCGCCCCGACCGCATCGTCATCGGTGAGTGCCGCGGCGAAGAAACGCTCGACATGCTTCAAGCGATGAACACTGGTCACGACGGATCGATGACGACGCTGCACGCCAACACCCCGCGCGACGCCATCAGCAGAATGGAAGTCATGGTCACGCTCGGCAGTTCGAACATGCCCATTGTCGCCATCCGCCAGCAGATCGCCGCCGCGGTGGATCTGATTGTGCAGGTCACGCGTATGAGCGACGGCACTCGCCGCTGCCGCAGTCTGACTGAAGTCACCACGATGGAAGGCGATCAGGTCATGCTTCAGGACCTGTTCGTTTTCGAGAAACGCGGAGTCTCGGCGGAAGGCAAGGTGTTGGGCCGCTTTGCCGCCACCGGTATCCGTCCGCGCTTCTACGAGAAGATCGTCGCCGCCGGCATGCGCATTGAGGCGGACGTTTTTGAAGAAATCGTCGAAGTTGGCGAATAGGCGCTAGGAGCTGTAGGTCATGTCGACATACATAGTTTTCTTTGTAGTACTCACGCTGTTCATGGTTGGCGCAATCTTCTTTGCGAACAACTTCATGCGCAAGCGTGAAGTCAACGAAATGAAGGACCTTGTATCCGGCAAGACGAAGACAAAGAAAAACAAGACGGGCGAAGCGAGCGGCTCGCTGCTCAAAAACGAAAAACTGAGCCCCCGGGACCTGATCGCGCAAACGTTCTTGGGTCAGAATCTCAACCAGCGGCTGCGCGACTACATCGAGCAAGCCGGCATGGATTGGGACCCGGCGCGCACCCTTTACATGTCGGCGATCCTGGGCGTCGGCGGTTTCAATGTCTTCTGGTACATCATTCCCCGCGGACAGACAATCTCGCCGATCGGCGCAATCGTAGGCGTCGCCATCCCGTTCTTCATCCTGTGGAGGAAGCGGACCAAGCGAATGTACGCGTTCGAGGAACAGTTTCCCGACGCTTTGGAATTTGTCGCGCGCGCCATGAGAACCGGCCATGCGTTCTCGGTTTCGCTGGAGATGCTCTATAAGGACTTCGGTCCGCCGCTTTCCGACGAGTTCAAACGGACCTTCGATGAGCAAAACTTGGGCCTGCCTCTTGAAGTCGCTCTCGAGAGACTAGGAACTCGGATGCCGCTGCTCGACGTGCGGTTCTTTGTCTCGGCAGTCATGCTGCAGAAGAGAACGGGCGGTAATCTTGCCACGCTGCTGGACAACCTCTCTTACTTGATGAAAGAGCGCTTTAAACTGCGCGGCAAAATTCGTGCCATCAGCGCGCACGGGCGTATCTCGGGCCTCGTGCTCTCCATGATCCCGATTTGCGTGGGCATCATGATGTTTTTCACGAATGACGAGTATGTCCTGTTCTTCTTTGATGATCCTGACGGAAAAATCATGATGGCAGTGACCATCATTCTGCAATTGCTCGGCTTTATATCGATTCGCAAGCTGACGGATCTCGGGCTGTAGGTAGGAACCATGAGCGCGCTCGTAGCATCGATTCTTTTATTCTTCATCATCACGGTCGTCTTGAGCGTGATGGGGTTCAAGTTCTGGGCTCAACCCCAGACCGCGGTGGAGCGCGTCATGGGCGAAGTGGAGATTTCGCAGCACTCGGTGCGAGATCCTTCGTTGAGCTTCAGGGACTTACTGGCCAAGATCGGCGATATGGTTCCCTCGAACCCCGCCGACGTCGGAATTATTCAGAGGCGTCTGCTTGCAGCCGGCATTCGTAATCCGCGAGCCCTGCACTTCCTATACGGCATCAAAGCCAGTATGGCGCTGACGCTAACCGTGGTAGGGGCCGGCGCGCTTTTTGGAACGGGCTCGGCGAATGAACTGGCGCCGTTCCAGATACTTGCCATGGGCGCATTCGGTTGGGCGGCGCCGAACTTCGTGTTGGGACGCATGGCGTCGCGACGCCAACTGGCAATTCGTAAAGGACTGCCGAACGCGCTCGACATGCTCGTGATTTGCGTGGAGTCAGGCTTGGGCCTGGACCAGGCGTTGATGCAGGTGAGCAAAGAATTGCGTACGGCACACCCGGAAATCACGGATGAATTCACCGTGTTGAATCTTGAGATGCGAGCCGGCAAACGCCGCGCCGAGTCCCTGAAGAACATGGGTGACCGCGCCGGAGTCGACGAGCTCAAGAGAATGGTGAGCACGCTGATTCAGGCGGACAAGTTTGGAACAAGCATCTCGCAGACCCTGAGAAACTTCTCAGACTATATGCGGACGCAAATGAGACAAGAGGCCGAAGAAAAGGCGGCGAAAATCGGCGTCAAGCTGGTTTTTCCCATCTTCTTCTTTATCTTGCCGGCTCTCTTCGTGGTCACGGTCGGACCGATGTTGGTCCGGGTGATTCGTGACTTCTTGCCGCAGATCATGGGCAATTTTTAAGGTCGCTTCGAAAAGGACGAGGAAGGAGAAACAACAATGGACGCCAGTACAGTAAGAATCATTTGTGGGTTGGTCGCGGTTGCGCTCTTGGCTTTGATCATCATGCGCAGGCGCTCGCGCGCGCAGCAAGAGGACTAGGAGCAGCGGTCCCTCGAAATACAGCCGCCTCTGCGCCGGAAGGCCGAAGATGCGAGCGCGCCAGCCAGCCGTGAGGCAGGCGAGGCGTTCCCTGACGCGGCGTGGGACTGGCGCGGAGCGCGGCGAAGATTCAGTGAAGTCCAGCTCTATCGGACTTTACTCCGCACGGCCGCATCGAGCGGCGGATGCGTTTGAGAACGAAAGGGAAGTCGAGTGAGTGTGGGCTCAGGTGGAATATGCGGATGAGGAAGTTAACCCTGGTAGCGGTACAAACCGTGGCACTCGTAGCGACGTTACTTGCGGCAACGGTCGGCCGGGCGCATACGACCGAAGGTGACGCCAAGTTTGGCACGCGAGTTCTGCTGCCGGGGCACATCAACGAAGTCGCTATCGATGAGGCGCGTCGCTTGGTCTACGCGGCCAACTACAGCGCCGGCCGCGTGGAGGTCGTGTCGATGGCCACGAACCAACGCGTCGATACGTTCCCGACTAGTCCGCAGCCGGCCGGCACCTCCAGCATAGCCATATCTCCGAACGGTCAGTGGCTTGTCGCGACGAGCCAGACTTCCCCGACGGTTCCGGCACAGCAGTCGAGCGTGACGATCGTTAATCTCAACAACACGAGCGACCGCAGACACATCGCGTTTGATGAGCAACCGCTTGCCATCGCGTTTCAGTGGAATAATCAAGCAGTCATCATTACCGAGAGCCGCCTTGTGGAGTTCAACCCTGTCAATGGCGAGTCGACCTTAATCTACGATTTCCTGACAGGCGCCGGCCCAGTGGGGCTTCCCGTGGACCCTCCTACACTTCCACGCGAAATCGTCACTGCGCACCTGACCGCATCTGCGGATGGCCGTTGGCTCTTCGGTATGGCGTTCAGCCAGCCGGGATCGTCGCCGAACTTCTTGTTTTCTTATCAAGTGAAGGACCCGGTAGGAACCTTGCGCTTGCGGCCAACTGGAACGCTAGTGAACGTACCGATTTTCAACCAGGTCAGCGCTTCCCCAAACGGCAGCCACTTCATGGCCGGTCAGTTACTTTTCTCGAATGACCTGCAGGTAATTGCCGATACTCCAGAGGCTGATACGCTAACTCAGGACGAGTTTATCGGCGGAACCGGATACAACTTCGGGACCGGAAAAATCTATGCATCCTTTGGGAACTTCACCGACTTCTTCGATACCGAACTCGGCGACAATCATCCACGCCGCGGCATCTTACAGGTGATGGATGAAGACAACCTTTTCGTGCGCGAACGAATTCGTTTGGCGGAAAGGATTTATGGACGGATACAGTCGAGTCAGGACGGCTCCTACGCGTACGCGGTCAGTGAGTCAGGGCTCCTTTATTTGCCTATTGCCGACCTGGCGGGCTTACCGCAGCTAGAGGTTCGCTCCGAGGACCGCAATCTGGTCTACCAGTTCGGTTACTGCGCGCAGTTCCCGATTACGACAACGATGCGGCTAGAGACGCCCGCAGGCGGCGCTCCCGCGGCTTTTAGCCTCTCCACGGATGTGTTTGCGAGTTCAGGTCTGCCGGCCGTGCTCTTTGAGCCGCATAACGGCGTGACGCCGGCCGACATCAAGATTACTGTCGATCCGGAACTGCTAGGGCCTGTTCAAGGCACGTCGAGAATTCCGGTCAAGATCGAAACCAATGCAGTGAACGTTGCGCAGGCTCCGCTGGTGGTTGCCAACATCCAGGATGTGGATCAGAAAGGCACGTTGCACCCCATGCCGGGTCACTTGA
>CAMPKL010000036.1 GCA_946887065.1 uncultured Bryobacterales bacterium | reverse complement strand
CTGGGAACGTCTACGAGCTGATGTTGGACGCTTTCTCGTTGGAACTGGTGGCGATGGTCGTGCCGCTGATCGCCGCCGTGTGGTGGGAGAAGGCCAACACGATGGGGGCGCTGGCGTCGCTGTATTGCGGGGCCGCCTGCTGGATTGCCGCGCTCCTGTGGCTGCCCGAGGCGGCGGCGGACGTCTTGGGCATGGCGGCCGGCATCGTTGCGCTGATCGCCGTCTCGTTGCTCACCCAGAAAACCGATCCGCCCCGCGCGCTGGTGGATGCGGAGGGGAATACCGTGCGGCTGACGAACCGCTTGGGGCTGATCGGGATCCGCGCGGATCGGGTCTAACGCTCGACGATGCGAAAGGCGAGCAGACTCGTGCGCTGCTGGTTGCTGTAGTTGTCATCGCTGACGACAAGCAAGGTGCGGTCGCCGTTCGCAAGCGGCGGCCCAAGGGCCATGCCTTCGTAGTTGTCTAGGCGCTCAAACCCTGCGCTGAAGCGGTCTTTGACGGAATCGAGGTCGAGCACGAGCCGTTTGGCTAACGGCGTTTGGCGTTCGCTCTGGGAGAGTCGATCGGGCAACTCGATCTGGTAGATGCGCACAGTTTGAAGCGTGGAGCCGTCGTCCAGGCGCTCAAAGCCGCGTTCGAGACTGAGGACGGTGCGGTCACGAATCCAGAGCAGTTCCGCCAAGCCTAGGCTGCTGACGATGGACGGATCGGTCCGGTAGAAATACTCGCCAATGGGCTGCCAGCCGTCCGCTTCGCGGCCGTAACGGAGGATGCGCACCACGCAACCGGCGGAGGGTGCGCACTCGTGATTGTCTTGCTCAAGATTGCGCTCGGTCGCCGTCAGCAGAGAGGCGCCGTCAGGGCTAATGGTGAGACTCTCGAAGGCAAGGTTGTGCCGCACGCCGGTTGCGCCCCGCGGCAGGAAATAAGGCGGAATCGGCAAGCTCCCCAGCAAACGGCCGTCGCGACCGAAACGGAAAATGCCGGGATCGACGCTGGGATCGCGATTCGCGTAGCCCTCGGACGCAACAAGCAGCTCGCCGTCTGGCGTCATCGCCAGACCTTCGGGGTCGAGCGTCCACAGCGGCAGCGGAACACCGGAGACGTCCGCGAGGGGCAGGACGCCTTCGGGTTTCACGTTTACGGACTGCTCGGAAAGTTGAGCATCCAGAATAAAGACACGCAGGTTCGTGGAATCGGAGAGAGCGTAAAGCAGTCCGGAGGCCGCGTCAGTGGAGAGCGCGGAAATGCCTCCGAAATCACCGTCGGCTTTGCGCTGCTGAGATTCGGCGCGAGTAGTCGGCGGCTCGCCGGCATCGGCGGATTCGGTGAGCGCTGAGGGATTGGCGAGTTGAGCGAAGGCAATGCCGCTGGGGGCGTTGAAGTCCGCCAGATACTCCAGAGACACCTCAACAGGGCGCTCAGCGCAGCCGGCCAGCGCCAGAACAAGCGAGGCTATGCAGGCGAACGGCAGCCGGCAGCACAGCCGTCGCGAGAGACACATCGGATTCCTACAGCGCTTTGATGAAGGCGAGGGTGAAGGGGATGAGGTCCTTCGGCGTTCGCGAAGTGATGATGGGGCCGTCGATGACGACCTCTTCGTCGACCCATTCCGCGCCGGCATTCTCCATGTCCTCGCGGATCGAGAAGAAGGATGTCGCGCGGCGGCCTTGCAGAACCTTGGCCGAACACAGCATCCAGGGACCGTGGCAAATGGCCGCAACCGGCTTGCCTTCGTCCACGAGTTCGCGGACGAACTGGCGGAAGGCGGGATCGCGGCGCATGTAGTCGGGAGAGAAACCGCCCGGTACGACACAGCCGTCGAAGTCTTCGGATTTGATTTCGCCGATGGCGCGGTCGGACTTAGCCGGATAGCCGTGCTTGCTGGTGTAGACATGATCGGGCTTGGAACCGACTAGCACGACTTCCGCGCCGGCTTCTCGCAAGCGCAGAACGGGATACCAAAGTTCGAGATCTTCGTACTTCTCTTCGGTAAGCACGGCGACGCGTTTGTCTTTCAAGTCCATGTGTCTTCCTCGCGAGCCTTTCATGCTAGCAAGGGTGACGGTTGGGGCATACTAAGGCTCGAAGTATGAGCGGTCGGCGGAGTTGGGGCGGGCGTACGGCGGTATTTTGCGCGGCCGCGGCGATGCTGGGCTGCCAAAGCGCTGAGCCGGCAGTGGAAGCGAACCGGGAACCGACCCCTCGAGAGCGTTCGTTCTTCAAGGGCGTGAACTTCACGGCTGAACGGCCCGCGCCTTACGACTCGGACGCCGCCGTTGAGACGCTTGGTAAGTTGCCGGAGTTCGGCATCAACGCGGTGGCGCTCGTGCCCTACGCGGGCGCGCAACTGGGTTCGCCGGAGTTGCACTTCCCGCTCGGCATGGAGCGGGACGACGGGATACGGCGGATCAGCCAGGCAGCGCACGCGGCGGGACTACGAGTCATTCTTAAGCCGCAAGTTTGGTACCGCGGGGGCTATCCGGGCGAGCAGGATTTGCAGACAGACGAGCAGTTGGACGCGTTCTTCGCGCGATATGGGGAACTGGTCGCGCACTATGCCCGGTTGGCGGAAGAGACGGACGCCGACTTGTTCTGCGTCGGGGTGGAGTTCTCCAAGCTGACGCGCCACGAACAGCGCTGGAGAGAGTTGATACGGCTAGCCAGAAGGCACTACTCGGGGCCGTTGACCTACGCGGCCAACTTTGGCGAAGAGTTCGAGTCGGTCGCCTTTTGGGACGAATTGGATTACGTCGGGCTGGACAATTACTATCCCTTGCCGGACGATCTTTCGACGGCGGCGAGCGCGAGGCGTATTGAAACCGTCTACCGCCGTTTTGGGAAGCCGGTGATTTTTACCGAGGTGGGGTTTGCGAGCTACGAAGGGACGCACCAGCGTCCTTGGGAAGATGAGCCGGGTGGCACGTATTCCGCGGAGGCGCAGGCGGCGGGATACGAGGCGATCTTTCGGGGCTTCCACGACAAGCCTTGGCTGCAGGGAATGTTTTGGTGGAAGGTCGGCACGAACGGGATGAGCCGGCAGGGCCGTAACGGCGCGCACGCTCCGTGGGGCAGACCGGCTATGGACGTGCTGAAGAACTGGTACTTGAAGCTTTAGAAATCACGACGGCAACGGACTTGACGCCGTGACTGCGCTAGTTGCCGGGCGTAGCCGGAGGACGACCTTGACCGCCGCCGCGGGGACCGCGCCCGCCGGGGCCGCGCGGGGCCGGCGGAGGCTGATTGACAAACTCCTGGGAGTCGATCGCAGCTTTGGTGACGACGCCGGGGGCCTCCAGAAAGCCGAGATCGCGGTACCAGTCAATCAAGCGCAGGTGCCACGTTCCGAAGGGAGTTCCCGAACGGTCAGTCAAGCCGCCTGCATGAGGGCCGTTGCCGTAGATGTGCATCTCGATATTCGGCACGCCGAGCTTCAACATCGCGTCGAAGTACTCCATTGCCCAGATGGCGTGCATCTGATCGCCGGAGCCGGACGTGGCGATAAACGACGGCGGCGCATTGCGCGGGATCTCGGGATTCCCGCCGCGGGCGAACGGCGTCGGGCCGGGATAGATGACGCCCGCCCAGTCAGGACGGGACGTCACCCCGGCAAGCGGATCGTTGGGGTCGTTGTTCTGCTCGTCGAAGGTCTTGAACTCGACCGCAGCCGGAGCGGAAAGCTCGGCGCCGGCGGAGAACCCCATGATGCCGATCTTGTTGGGATCGATGCCGAAAGCCTCGGCATTCTTGCGCACAAGCCGGATTGCCTGCAGAGCGTCGCGGACGGCGTCGGTGCGCGGTTCATAGCCGTCGCTGCGCAGACGGTTGCGAAGAATGATCGTATTGACGCCGAGGTTGTAAAAGAAGGGCACGAAGTCGCCGCTTTCGGTGCCGACGTTCAGCGTGCGATGCCCGCCGCCCGCCACAAGGATCACCGCGGAGCCGGTGTTTCTATTGCCGCCCACGGTATGAAATTCAATCGATGGATTGTGTATGTTGACGATGCTCTGAATACGGCCGGGCGTGCCGTTGGTCATGTTGTACTTCTCGGGCTCCTTGACGCGCTCTTGGTTGAGGTAGGGAGAGTCCGGAGGATAGAGCGGCATCACGATGCCGCCGGGCAGGATAGCCTGCGGCGCATAAGGCGCGTCGGTTTGGGGACCGGGCGCGGGCACTCGATGCGGCTCGGGAATATTTTGGCCGGCGAGCGGCAGCACCGCAAACGCGGCCAAGGCGCCCAGCGCGACGGTTCTTAGAACTTGACGTAGTTTCATCATGGAAAGCGCTCGCGCGCAGACACGAGCATAGCGCCGACCCACGCCTGGCGGCGTGCGGAAACGAACAACCGGCGCGCGGCGGCGCTAAGATTGTCGCATGGCAAGCGACACTGCACTGACACAGGAGTTCTTGCGCGTCTCGCGCCGTGAATTCCAAAAGAACTTGGGAAAGATAGACAAGGCGGTCGGCAAGCTCACGGCGGAACAGGTTTGGGCGCGGAAGCATGAGCAGGAGAACTCGGTGGGCAACTTGCTGCTGCATCTCTCCGGCAACGTGCGGCAATGGATCGTCGCAGGCGTCGGCGGCGCGGCTGACAACCGCGACCGCGACTCCGAGTTTGCTCAGCGTGATTCGATCGCACCAGATATTCTGCTCGCGCGACTGAGAGATACCGTCCAGGAGGCGGACGCAGCGCTCGCGGCTGTTGAGGGACGCGACTTATTGGAAAAGGTTCACATCCAGGTTTATGACGTGACGCTGATGGAGGCGATCTACCACTGCGTCGAACATTTCTCGGGCCACACCGGCCAGATCATTTGGATCGCGAAAAACGTCAGCGGCGAGGACCTGGGCTTTTATCGCTATCTGCAGGACGCGAACCGCCCGCCGAACGTCGTGCCTTAGGCCGTGGTTCGCGCGGCGTGTTCGGCAATAGCCTTTTCGACAACGTTAGCTTCGTCGGTGCGGCCGGCCTGCCGGAGCAGGTCGAGACTGCGCTGCAGCAGGGGAATGACGCGGCCATCGCCGCCGGCGAGAAGTTCGAGACGCAGCGCGCGGCAACGCTCAAAGTCGGCGAAGGCTTCGGGGTCTCGGCCCAGAGCCCGGCGCGCGCTGCCGCGCTGCTCCAGAAGCACGCTTTGCAGCAGCGGGTCGGCGCCCGCGGCGGCCAGGCCGGCTTCGGCGGACTCGCCCGCTTCCTCAAAGCGCTGCAGTTTCAGGAACAGACCCGCGCGCACCGTATAGAGCGCGCTCTGGGATTGCTTGTCGACTCCAAGCTGTTTCGCGGCATCGAGCAGGACAAGCACGCGTTGCGGCGGCCAGTGCACTTGAACCGCATTCACCGCGGTCCAGATCTCATTCAGGGAACGGCGTTCTTCGATGAGCAACCGGCGCAAGGCATCGAGATCGGCATCGCCGGCCCACCAAGCCAGTTCGCGTTCGAGGGCCTGGCGGTCGCCGTCGATGCCGCCCAGAAAACACAGTTCAACTAAGAGCCGGGCGGCGGCACGCGTCGTCGTCGGACGGTTTTGGAACAGCCAGGCGGCGAACCGCTGCGCTACACGGCGGCGGGAATCGTCGGATGCCGCAAGCCGCAACCTTTCCCTTGAAGCCGGTTCCCGGAATCCATAGACGATCTCACCGGGAAAGCTCGGGTGTTGGAATCGGCTTCCGAATAGGCGCGCTTCCGAATCTTCGCCGACTGTCTCGTCGATGAGATCAGTCCAATCGTCGATCTGTTCGGCGTCAATGCCGAGGTACTCGAGAATCGTCCGAACCGGCACATTTTCGCCGCACAGAGCTGCGTGAACGAGGAAGGTTCGCAATGTCTTTCGACGATCTTCATCGCACGTGGTGGTGAGGCTGTCCAAAGCCTGCGCCGGGGTGAGCGGAGCGCTCCACTCGCCTTCGGCGGCGAGCAGCCCGAGCACGCCGCGCGAACCGCGGCACGCGTCGTAGACGGCTGCAGCGTTTGCGGCGGCGGCCTCACCCGCTCGCTCTCCCAACCAAGAGCGGACTTCCCCTTCATCCATCGGCATGAGTTCGAAGCGCGCGGCGGAACGCTTGCCTACGACTTCGTTGGAGGATTGGCTCGAGTAGCAGGAAATTGCGACCGTCAATCCGGGGATCTCCAGGTCGAGAATCGCGGCACGCAACAGGGCGGGCAGATCGGAAGAGTCGTTGAGATGGAGGATGACCGCCTGCTGAGGATTGGGAACAAGCCTGTCCCAACAGACGCCCCCCTGCTCGAAGGCCTCGTTGGCGAGCGCGGCCAGGGCGTCGGATTGCTCGTCGCGGCCGGCCACGAGCGCGAGCAGGGCGAACTGTTCGGCGCTTACGATCTTCTCGGACGCAAGGCGCGCGGCCAGTGCTTGAGCCCGCTGGTCGACATGGCCGTCGTGAGCCTTCGAGCTGAGATATTTCGCGTAGTCCCCGGGCGAGACGAAATCGGGTTCAAACCCATCGAGATCGATATGCGAATAGAGGACGGTTCGGCCGCTGCCGCGCAGACGGCTGACCGCCGCATCGAGCAGCGATTTCCTGCCGCCATCGGGACTGCCGGAGAGGATGACGCAACGGCGGTCTTCGGCTTCTTGGGGGTTGAGCAGACGGGCAAGGCCCAGGACCTCACCATCCTCGTGGAGTTCGAACAACATGAACCCCCAGTCTAGCGACGTTAGGAATACTGCTTGCGGCGGAGAAATTCCCGCGCCGACTGCCCCTCGGCGGATGTGATGCGGCCCGACTCTTGGAAATAGTCGATAAGCCGCGACGCCTTGTAAAGCGAGTACACGGGATAGCCTTGATCCGCAAGGATCTGGGCGCCGCCCTGCTCACGGTCAACGACGACGAGTATGCGGGCCACTCGCAGCCCGGACTGGCTCAGTTGCTCAATGGAATGCAGCTTAGTCTTTCCTGAAGCCATCACGTCGTCGATCAGCGTGATCTCCCGAGACGGATCGGCAACGCCCATGTAGGAGCTAACGCCTGATCGGCCGCCAGGGTAATGGGCTGGTTCCTTGCGCAACTGTCCGTAGAAGAGTTTGGCGGCGCCGCCCCGCGAGGCTGACGCGGCGGCCAGAGCGAGCGGCGTTGCGGTGTCGGGAATACCGATCACCTGCTGCGGGGCGCCCGAGTCCGCTGCTGCTTCGGCGACTTTGCCCGCCAGCGCGACGCCGATGGCGTCCAGCAAGTCGAGATCGTCGTAGAGCTTGTGCCGCAGGTCGATGAAGATGGGCGTGTTGAGCGCGTACTCTTGGCGGACGCGGTCGCCAATGAGAATCAATCCGCGATCCCACAGGGCATCGAGGAGCGGATCGACGGCGGAACCGGGATTAGGTCGCATCGCTCAGGCGTCCGCGTTTGGCCAGATAAAGAATCACAGGCATCGGCACGGCCAGGCCCACCAGCGTATCACTCGAAGGCTTTTCGTTTGGATCGGCGATCGAGCGCCCTTCGCGCGCGTCTCGCGGCCAGTCGGGATTGGCGAGCAGAACGGAGCCGAGTCCCACCAGGGCGCAGCCGTCCGCGAGTACCGTCGCGGCGTGGAACGGCGTCTCGATGCCGCCGACGCCCATCACCAAAGCTTTACCGCGCAGTTCCGCCGCCAGGATCGAGGCGCGAGGACGATGGTCGTCTGAGTCCAATATGGATCCTTGTTGATAGCGTTTCGCGGAAACGTCAAATACTTGAACGCCGCTAGCGGCCAACAGGCGGGCGAGTTCGAGGGTCTCGGTGAAAGCGATGCCCTGCGGACCCTGTTCTTCCGGGTCGAGACGATACCAGCAGGGTAAATGCCGGGCGCAGGCTTCGACGATTGCCAAGGCCAGCCGGCTGCGATCCGCCACGGAGGCGCATGGATTGCGCCGGGAGAAGTGTTGGTGCAACAAGTAGCGATGTCCGCCGTGAATTTCGACGGCGGAGAAGCCGGCCTGCTTGGCGCGGCGAGCGCCTTGCTCGAAGTCATGAATGACGCCGGCCAGATCGACGCTTTCGGTGAGTGCGCCTCCGTGACATAGCTGGAGCACCGCGAAAGAATGAGCCGCGATCGCCCCGGCGACCGACTGCAGAGAAGGGATCAGACTGTCGTTGTCGCAGCGCCATTGGCCATCGAAGCAAACGCCTTCGAGGGAGGCCGCACAGCCCGCCGTAATCACCGTCCCAAGACCAGGAGCACGCCGCGCATAGTAAGCCAGTTCCGCCGAACTTGCGGAACCATCGCCGTTTGCCCCGAAGGTCGGCATCGGAGCCATGACGAGGCGGTTAGCCAAGCGAGTGCCGGAGTTGGGAAGCTCGACGGGATCGAACAGGGACGGACCGCTCACGCCGTCCTCAGTTGGCCGGGCTCAGCCGGATCAGTACCTGCTTGTCGCTCGCCTCGACCTGGTGCTTGAGCGCGCGATCCAGATCGATGACGGCACGAGTGACCGGCGGGTCCAGCTGGAACTGCGAGTAGCGGACCTGCTTCACGCCGCCTTGTTCCACGGGTACGGTGCCGGAGCCGTGGGAAATCCGTTGGACGACCCCTTGCAGGTCGACGACTAAGCGATCCGGCGACGCCATGGCGAAAGCGCGATAGGACGCCTTGCCCGTCGTCGCGAGGCGTATCTGCATTTCGCCGCCTACCTGTTCGAAGGCGAGCGCCGTGACGCTGAGGCCCGAGGCCGCGGGCGGGAGCGGAGGCGGCGGGACGGCGGCTACGTCGGTTGGGCGGGTCGGCGCCGGAGCAGCCGGCGCGCGGGTTAGCTGCTGCACGGGGTTGGCTCCCGCCTTCATCACGCGGAAGGTGACGTAGGGAGACGAAGTTGACGGGCGGGCGCTGCCGCGGCTGTAGACGGTCGCGCTCGCCGGATCACTGCGAAAGCCGCCGCCGCGCAACACACGGAAGTCGCCGGACGACGGGCCCGCCGGGTCCTCTTTAGACGATTTCGAAAAGTAATCGGGGGCGTACCAATCCGATGTCCATTCCCACAAGTTGTACGCGACCGCATAAACGCCAAACCCGTTCGGTCTTAAGGCTGACGCGGGCGACGACGGGCCTGCCGGCGCATACTCGTCGCCCCACGGATAGGTCTGTTGCGACAGACCGCCGCGCGCCGCACGCTCCCAGCGCGCTTCGCTGGGCAGTGAAACACTGGCGCCAAGCCGTTCTTGCAGCCAGCGGCAATACGCTTCTGCGTCGCTCCAGGTCACGCCGGTGACGGGGGCGGCGGGACTCTCATCTCCCGGGCTGCGATGCTCCGGACGAAAAGCCCGGAACTCCTGGTTGGAAATCGGGCGGGCGGAGATCTCGAATGCAGGAGTTTCAACGGCGTGCGGCGGACGTTCCCAGGCCGCGCCCTCGGCAGAACCCATCTCAAATTCACCGGACGGAATCGACACGAACTCCGGGGGGTCAAGCTGTTGGCCGCTCAGCGACAGGGTGACAAGGAGGAACCCGAAGAAGGTGAGGCGACTCAGCATTCAGAGGGCATTGTAACTATCCCGTGATCCGATTGGGTTCCCGCTGGGGTACCACCAGTACTAAAGGGCAAGTAGCCTCACTAGGGCCTTTCGCCAATTGTATTATTAAGGGGTATCTGCCAAACTTCAGCGCGGGCATTTTGGCTCTTTCGGTTTATGCGAAGCAGTATCCGAGTCCTAGGACGAATCGCGGTAGTGACCCTTTTGCTGCTCGCTGCGCCAACCGCAATTCTCCGTGCGCAGAGCCTGCTCCAGGCCCCGAACGATGAATGGCTGACGGAGTTGCATCGCGGGCAAGAGTTGGATAGCCAGGGCAAGACCAAAGAAGCCGAGGAATCGCTGGTCAGAGCGCTGCGCTATGCAGAGACCTTCGGCTCAAAAAACGTGCGTGTCGGGGCTTGTCTGAATGCCTTGGCGCTGCACTACCACCGCGAGGGTAATTATGAAGGCGCCGAAACGCTCTATCACCGCGCGCTAGAGGTGCTGGAAAGCTCATTCGGCCCGGATCAAATCGATCTAGCGAAAATCCTGAGCAGTCTGACGAGTTTGTACCTCACGCTCGAAGATCCCGATTCAGCGGAAACAGTCGCCCTGAGACGTTTAGCGATTGTCGAGAAGCACCTTGGATCGGACCACCTCGACGTGGCTGAGCCCTTGAGCGAGCTGTCGCTGATCTATTTCGTGAAGGGCGACTACGACCGGTCGGAAGCCTATCAAGTTCTCGCCTTGGAGTTACTGACCAAGCGAGCTCCAGAGGACAAGGTCGCCCTAGCCGAAGCGTTCAGCAGCTTGGGCGTCATTCGCGCCGCCAAGGGAAACTACTCCGCGGCGACGGCGCCCTTGGAGAGAGCGGCGGAGATCCGGCGGGAAGTCGGCAGTGCGGAAACGCTGGCCGCTGCTCGGGACTTGGCGCACCTGGCCACAGCCTATTCCAGCCGGATGAACCTGGCCGAAGCCGAAGGGTTGTTGGAGCAAGCCTTGGGGATTCGCCGCTCTTTGGGGGCCAATCGCGACGCCGAAACAGCGACGGCACTGAACAGTCTCGGCGAAACCTTCCGCAGTCAGGGACTCGCCTCCGAGGCCGAACTACAGTTCCGGCAATCGATTCGGATTTGGGAAGAGGCTGCCGGGGCGAACCACTTGGAAACGGCGATCAGCCTCAACAACTTGGCCGGGGCTCTGCAGGATCAGCAGCGCTATCGAGAAGCCGAGCAGGCCATGAAGAAATCTCTTGCGGCTTTTCGCAAGAGGTTGGGACCGGAACATCCCAAGACGTTGGAAGTCGTGCGCCAATACGACATCGTGAGCAGGCTGGCTGTCGCCACCGCCGCCGCCTTGCCTTCCGGCTCCAGCGCCCCCTAAGCCGGACTTCGCCAAACAAATCTAAACGTCCAGGACTGTTAAACTGGCGCATGGGGTTGGTGGTTTCGTTGACATCATGAGAATATTCGCTGCTGTGAAAACCCAGCGGCTGGCGTTGATTCTCTGCTGGTCCGTGATCGCAATCGGCGCGCTCCATGCACAGCCGGCGGATTGGGAGGCTCTCGTGCGAGAAGGCGATGCCGCGCTGGCATCGAACGACTTCGGCAAGGCCGCGGAGATGTTCGAAGGAGCCGTCGCGCTTGGATCGACCCTGCCGGATTCGGACCCGCGAAAAGCGCAGGCGTTAATGCGGCTAGCCCGCGCTCATCGGGCGGAGGGCGATTTGGCCCGGCCCGAGGACCTCTATCGCCAAGCGGAACAGCCTGCGGAGGCGGCTTGGGGCAGAGAGAGCGCCGAGTACGGCTCATTTTTGAACGAAGTCGGGCGCTACTATCACCGCCGCCGGAAATTGGAGACCGCCGAGCGCTTTTATCTGGATGGATTTGGCGTGCGCGTCCGCGTGCTCGGCAAGGATCATCCGGATGTTGCGCAAAGTATTGTGAATTTGGCGGTTCTTTACGAGAATCAATCCCGCAACGAAAAGGCGGAGACTTATTACCGGACGGCGCTTGAGATTCGAGAGCGTGTACTAGGCCCCGCAGATCTGCGAACCGTCGAAACGAAAGAGCACTTTGCAAGATTGCTGCACGGAATGCAGCGGCATGACGAGGCTTCCAAGCTTGAACAAGAGGCTCGCACGGCGAGAGCGCCCTTGCTGGCGCAGATCGCGGGCGAGCGCGTCGAAATGCAGGCGATGCCGATCTCTGAAGTGAACCGCCCTCCGGAACTGGTTGAGCGAACCGAGCCGGAATACACGGAAGAGGCGTTTATCGGGCGCACGCAAGGTTCGGTCGCGATCCATGTCGAAATCGACACCGAGGGAATCCCCCGCAACCTGCAAGTGGTTCGCCCGCTCGGTCTGGGGTTGGACGAACAAGCCCTGACGGCCCTGAAGAGCTGGCGATTCCGGCCCGCGCGCGAAGACGGCGCCGCAGTCGCCTGCCGGGTGACCTACGAAATCAATTTCAGTCTGTTCTAGACAACCGGAGCCTGGTTCAGTAACGGCTCTCCGCGCAGGCCGCGCATCAAATTCTCGACTGAGTTCTCCGCCATCTTGCTGCGGGTCTGCACCGTGGCGCTGCCCAGATGCGGCACGATCGTCACGTTGTCGAGCTTCAGGATAGGGTGATCGCGGGGCAAGGGCTCCGGGTCGGTCACGTCCAATCCGGCCGACCAAATGACCTTGTCGCGAAGGGCTTCGTAGAGCGCCTGAGTGTCTACGACTCCGCCTCGCGCGATGTTGACCAGAGTGGCGGTCGGCTTCATTTTGGCCAATTCAGCGGCGCCGATCAGACCCCGCGTCTCCGCCGTCAGCGGGCAGCAGAGCATCACGTAGTCGGACTTCTGCAGCAACTCTTCCAGCGAAACGTACTTCGCCCCGACAGCCGCTTCGGCCTCCGGACGGGGACGGCGATTGTAGTAGAGGATGTCCATGTCGAAGGCCTTGGCGCGCTTGGCGACGGTTTGACCGATGGCGCCCATGCCGACGATGCCGAGGGTGCTGGAGTGGACTTCCCTGCCCCACATGAAGCCGGGGTTGTGAACGAGAAATTGCGGCGAGCGGGCATAGCGGTCGCCCTCGGCGATGCGGCGTCCGGCGGCCAGCATGAGGGCCATGCCGACATCGGCCGTCGCGCCGTTCAAAACGCCGGGCGTATGGCCTACGGGGATTCCGCGGGCGGCGGCGTCCTTGACGTTGATGTGGTCCACGCCGACGCCGTAGTTGCTGATGATGCGGATGCCGGGCAGCCGGTCCATGATCGCGCCGTCGGTGTGCGGATGGCTGTAGGTGTAGATGCCGTCGACATCGTCGGCGCCCGTTTCCGTCACCTCCCAGGGCAATAACTCGACACGGTCCGCCATGAAATCGAGGACCATCTGATCAGGGGAATCGGCGACGACGCGCGGCTTCTTAACGGACATAAGCCTTACAGCTTGCCCCTCCCAGCAGGATGGAGTCAACCGGAGGACGGTGTTCTCCCACGGCTCGAACCCAAACCAGCGCCTCCGCAGCCCCAGCGGGGCGACATAAAGTTAGCCCGGTACGTAAGTGCCGGGTTCCCAAACGCGAAACGCGCCCCTCCCGAA
>CAMPKL010000035.1 GCA_946887065.1 uncultured Bryobacterales bacterium | reverse complement strand
TCTCGTGCCTCGCGCCGAAGGCCGGTTGCTCGCTGCCTGCACCTGGGTCGGGACGAAATTCAATGGCAGAACAACCGAAGACCGCCCGTTGCTGCGCGCGTTCCTCAGCGGATCGAACGCCCTAACGCGTATGAGCCGAACGCCCCAACAACTGGCCGAAGAAGTGGATGCGGAACTCAAACAGCTCATGCACTATACGGCCGATCCGGTCGAGTGGCGGACGGCCGTTTGGGATCGCGCGATGGCTCAGTATCCGGTCGGGCACGGGAAGATAGTCCAGCAAATTCGCGAGCGTGAGGCGTCAATCCAGGGACTTCACCTCATCGGCAACGCCTATGAGGGTATAGGTATTCCAGACTGTATCCGCCTCGCACGGAACGCGGTGCGCCGGTTGAACGGCATGGCGGCGAAATAGCGGGCGTGCCAAAGTGGTACCAGAGTTCCGGTGAGTTGAGGCGAATGCCTGAGGTCTTCGGGTAGGCGATACTGCTTCGGCGGTAGTGCCCTTCTAGGGGTTCACTGGGTCAAATTCATGAGTTACCAGGCGCGGCGCGGCGGCCTAGACTCGAATTGTCCTAGAGACAGGGGCGTGCCAAATGTTTATCCTCGGCGTATTTCTCACCCTCGGCTGGATCTTTTGCTTTTTCTATTACGACAACATGATCCCCCGCAACTGGATGGTGGGACTCATGATCTCGGGCCTGTTCACGATGGGCTGGGGATTGCTAAAGGGCAAACGGCTCTAGCTCAGCGGCACGACCGCTGACAGAACTTCCCCTTGCGTCCGGTTTAAGGATCGGATGCTCGCTATTTCCAATCCCAATAGATACTCGCGCGCTCGGTCGATCCCATCGCCGACTTGCGCCGGACCGTGGCTGTCGTCGCCAAAGCAGAACCCGATACCCAACTCGTCGGCCCGGCGGACTAGCCACGGCTCGGGGTAGGCGTTGCCCAAACCCTTGCGCCATCCTGCCGTATTCAAGTCCAGAATCGCGCCCGACTCCTTTACCGACTGCAGCGCGCGATCGGCCGCGTCGGCAATCGCAGCGGTCCGCAGATCGGCCCCGGGGGGCGCGTTCCGGCGAATCAGATCGAGGTGTCCCACGACTTCCGGTCTGAGGCGGGTGATCATTTCCGCCACCGTGTCGTAGTAGCTAACCGCCAGCGACTCAATTCCGCCCGACGCGGCGACGGCAGCGTGAAACTCTTCGATCTTGCCGTCAATCTGGATCTCGCCGACATAGTGGACCGAGCCCACCATGTATTCCAGCGCGTACTTTTCCCTGATGGCGGACATCTCATCGGCGTAGGTCGCCGCCGGCACGACCTCCGCTTCGAAACCGACAAGGATCTGGATTCTGTCGGAGAACTCCTGCGCCAAGGCCTTGGCTTCGGTCACGTAGGCGTCGAAGTCTGCCTGCAGGCGCTTGACAGTGAATCCTTTCTGCCGTTCTGAGGGGTACAGAAAACGATCTTCACCGCGCGGGGCGTGCTCGCTGAGACCAAACGTGACGAAACCCGCGGCCACTGCCGCTTCCACGACGCTGCGCAAGGTCCCTTCGGCGTGTTCACAGAACTCGCCCGAGTGGCCGCCGTGCAGCGAAATTCGCCAGGGATCCGCCATCGAGCTACCAAGCCGTGAGCAGACGAATGTCCCTCACGTTATTCTCCGTCGGGCCGGTTTCGAGGGCATCGCCAAGCGTCCGGAAAAGGCTGTAGGAATCCGAGCGAAGAAAATAGTCTTCCACGTCCATCCCCGCCTTTTCGGCGCGAACCAGAGTGTGCCCGTCCGCGATAGCGCCCGCCGCCGGCGAGTTGCCGTCGATGCCGTCGGTGCCGGCGCTGATCACCGCGATATTACGGCCGGCGATCTTGGGGACGCAGTCCAGCACGAAAGCTGAATTCCGGCCGCCTTGGCCGTCGCCCAATACTGGGCTGGACAATTCGCCGCCCGTAATCACCGCGGCAGGCCGTCTAGAGTCAATAGTCCGCAGTTTCTGGAGACGCGCTAAGAGTCTGTCGGCGGCTACGGCAACGGGCAGATCGTCGACGCTCAAGTCGACTTCGACCTGCCAACCGGCTTCTTCCGCCCGGCGTCCGACGGCGGCCACCGCGGCGCTGTTACTCAAAAGGCAATGGTAGGAACTCGTCTCAAAACGGTTGTCGCCAGGCTTGGGCGTTTCCGAGATGGAGCGCTCGTCGAACATCCGCCGAATCGAGGCCGGCAGCCGGTCCATCAAGTCGCGTTCCTTGGCGATCCGGTAGCAGTCCTCGATGGTCGACGGGTCGGGCATGGTGGGTCCTGAGGCGACGCTGGAATCTTGTCCCTCGGGAACATCGGAAACATACAGCGTCGTCTGGCGGGCAGGGTAGGCCAGCGCCGCCAATCGTCCGCCCTTGATTGCCGAGAAGTGCTTTCTCAGCGTGTTGATCTCCACGATGTCCGCTCCACAGGTCACAAGCAGCCGGAAGAAGGCGTGGGCGTCGTCGAAGCTGATGGAGTCAGCAATCGGACGCTCGCAAACCGCGGACCCGCCGCCCGAAAGCAGGTAGATGACCAAATGGTCAGCGTCGAGATCGCGGACCAGTTCCTGCACGACAGCCGCCGAGTGAAAGCTCTCCGCGTTGGGGTAAGGATGGCCGCCGATATAACGGACGAAGTAGGGGGGCGCCTTGGTCGTCGCTACCGAACTGATCACGATGCCCGACACCCGCTGCGGCGCGGTGATCGAGACGAACTCCTCGGCCATGCGCCCGGCCGCCTTGCCGATCGAAAGGACAATCACCTTCTTGAACCGGCTCAGGTCGATCGATTCTTGGCCGACTTTCAGCACGCCGCCTTCGCATTGAATGGACGATCGCATGACCTGATCGAGACGCAGTTCGTGGATCGTTTCTAGGAAGATCTCCCTCAGTCGTTCTTTCATCCGTTGTCCTGCCTACGACGACTTTCGGGCCGCCCGCGCCACGCGTTTGCGCGACTCTTCACCAGCGGGCGCTATTGTCTCATAGCGTTCTGAACGCGTACAATTGAACCCTTCGGCTCGCTGCGGCCGGCTGCTCGCAGACTCTTCGATCGATCTGACTCCCCTTCGCGTTCGCAGGCCCGGACCCGCGGATTGATCGGCCCCAGTTGTTTTAAGGAGACGCACATTCATGGCGAAACTAGGATTTCTCGGACTCGGCTTGATGGGATACCCGATGGCGGAGCATCTGATCGACGCCGGTCACGAGGTGGCCCTGTGGACGAATACCGCAGCCAAGGCAAAGAAACTTGCCGACGAGAAAAGCGGCGTCTTCTGCGAAACCCCGAGGGCCGTCGGCGAGTTCGCCGAGTGCATGTTCGTCTGCGTAGGCAATTCCGAGATGTCCGAAGCGGTCTTGACCGGCGAGAACGGCGTCATCGAAGGCATCGGGAAGGGAAATGTGGTGGCCGACTGCTCAACCATCGCCCCCTCGGTTGCCCGCAAGCTGGCCGCCGCATTTGAGGCCAAGGGCGCTCACTACTTGGACTCCCCCTGCACCGGCTCGACGCCCGGCGCCAAGGCCGGCACGCTGACGTTCATGATCGGCGGTTCGAAAGAAGTGTTCGATCGCGTCCGGCCCTTCTACGATCCGATGGGCGCGAATTTCTACTACTGCGGCGCTCAAGGCATGGGCCTGCACGCCAAGTTATCGCAAAATCTGGTTCTCGCCAACATGCTCCAGGGCTTCGTCGAAGGCATGGTGCTGGCCACCAAAGCCGGCGTTGATCCGAAGTTAATGTTCGAGGTGCTCGATAACAGCGCGGCTAAGGCCGGTCTGATCAGCTTCAAGGCTCCGCAAATCTTCAAGCGCAACTTCGAGGCGGCATTCCCGCTGAAGTGGATGAAGAAAGATATCAGCCTGATGCTGGATTCGGGACGGGAACTGGGTGTGCCGCTGCCCTGTACCGCTCTGGTACACGAAATGTTCACCGCGGGCGTAGCCAGGGGCCACGGAGACGAGGACATCGCCGCTGCCATCAAATTGTTCGAAGAGTTCGCCGGTGTCGAGGTCAAGGGCTAGAAAACGCGCGGGGCGGATCAGATCAGCCCACCGGACTAGTAAAACACATAGTTTTCTCGATACCATACAAAATTCTGTATCTTATAGATTCTTAGGACGTTAGGTGCAGTTGTTGATCGTCCAGAAGGCCCGGATGAGAAAAATCATTCAAAATTGCGTAGAAGTTCTTGCATGTATCTATGGACTTTGGTATTCTCAGATCAAGCCGGGGGGGTGCCCCCACCACAGCGAGACTAACCTCAACCCCAAAGACCCCTTAAACCCTCCCGGCGCCCCCACTCTCCTGAACCTCTTACAACCCCTTCACAGCCTCCGCCAAAAGCGGAGTGCTGTGGTAATCTTGTCTCGTCTTCCACCGGGTTCGCGGGCGCTTAAGGCATGAAGATTGCTGTACTCGGATCCACCGGGTCCATTGGATGCAACACCTTGCAGGTCGCCCGCGAGATGGGCTATGTCGACGTCGTTGCTCTGACGGCGGGCCGCAATGTGGAGTTGCTGGCGGAGCAGGCCGCCGAGTTCCGCCCGGCGTTGCTTTCGGTGGGCCACGAGTCCCTTCTCGGCGCGCTCCGATCGGCGATCGCATCGATTGACGGCTACTCGCCCACAATTCTGCACGGGGCGGAAGGCAATCTGGCCGCGGCCACGGACAGCGACTGTGAAACCCTCGTATCCGCCGCGGTCGGTGTTGCCGGCCTAGAGGCCACCCATGCCGCGGTCCGGTTAGGTTTGCGAGTTGCGCTGGCCAACAAGGAAACCCTCGTCGCCGCCGGCGACTTGGTGATGGCCGAGGCTAGGCGGTCGGGCGCTGAATTGTTGCCGGTCGACAGCGAACACAACGGCGTTCATCAATGCCTTCGCGCGGGGCTGCGGGGCGAAGTCGACCGGATGATCCTGACCGCTTCCGGCGGCCCTTTTCGCACCACGCCACGCTCGGACTTTGACCGCATTACGCCCGCTCAGGCGTTGAATCATCCGACTTGGAAGATGGGCGCGCGCATCACGATCGACTCAGCTACGTTGATGAATAAGGGCTTTGAAGTCATTGAGGCCTGCCATTTGTTCGATTTTGCGCCGGATCAGGTTCAAGTTGTCGTGCATCCGCAGTCCGTCGTGCACGCGATGGTCGAATACCGGGACGGTTCGGTAATCGCCCAGCTTTGCCCGCCCGACATGAAGATGCCGATCCGCTACGCGCTCTCCTACCCAGAGCGCCAAACGGGGCTGGAGGACCGTCGCCTAGCGTGGGATCGCGTGAGACAATTGGATTTCGAGCCGCCGGACTTCGAAAAGTTCCCGCTGCTCAGGTTGGCCTACTCCGCCATTGAAACCGGCGGAGTTGCTGGGTGCGTTTTAAACGCTGCGGACGAAATTGCCGTGGAAGCATTCCTAAGTGGAGAAGCGCCGTTCTCGGCCATCCCCGTCATCGTGGAAAAGACCTTGGAACGTTCCTCGCTTTCAGCCGTCCAAACAATTAGGGAAACCCTTGCCGTGGATCGCGCTGCCCGGGAGACCGCCCGCACGGTCGCTAAGGAACTTTCAGTCGGAGCCAAAATTTAGGACACAAGACGGGACATGGGATTTCTTGAAAATAGTCTGGCGTTCCTCTTCGTCCTCGGCATTCTCGTCCTGATCCACGAGTTGGGTCATCACTTGGCCGCCCGGTACTTCGGCGTGCGCGTCGAATCGTTTTCCATTGGCTTCGGTCCCCGTTTGTTCGGCTTCCGTTACGGTGAAACCGACTACAAGGTTTGCCTATTGCCTCTCGGCGGCTACGTCAAGATGGCCGGCGTGGAACTAGTCGGCGACAGCATCAGTTCAGACGATGTCCACCACGACCCGGACGGGTTCTTGGCCAAGCCTCGATGGCAGCGCTTAATCGTGCTTTTGATGGGTCCGCTCTTCAATGTGCTTTTGGCTGTGGCGCTGTTGGCCGGGATGTACATGGCGCACTTTGAGCGCCCCAAGTTTTGGACCCAGCCGGCGGTCGTTGGCTACGTTCAAGTCGATTCGCCTGCGAAACGGGCGGGCGTCGAACAAGGGGATACGATCCTCTCGGTCAACGGCGAACGGACGGAGACCTGGCAGGATGTAACGCTTGCGGTCATCTCGGCGACCAATTCCACGGTTCCAGTCGAGGTGCAGCGCGACGGGGCGGTGCGAACACTCTCGCTTGCCATCGGAGCCGATGAGCAAGGCCTAGGCAACGCCGGTTGGACTGAAGTTGCTCCGGTCCGTCTTGGGCAGACGTCTCCCGGCATGCCTGCCGCCGAGGCCGATGTTCAACCGGGCGATCTGCTGACCGCAATTAACGGCGAACCGATGGCTGCCGTGGAGCAGGTGATCGACACCATCCGCGCGTTGGGTGGCAAAGAGATCGAGCTGACGCTGAACCGGGACGGCCAAACCGTTACAACTTCGCTGACACCTGTTTATGACGACTCCGACGTCCGGGAGCCGGCCTGGCGCATTGGCGTCGAGTTGATGGCTGACAGCGAGCGGATTGTGACCCCGCTCAGTTTCGGCGAGGCGCTGCGGCAATCGATTGACGACAATCGCAAAAACGCAACGTTGATCTTTAGTTTCTTGGGCGGCTTGGTCGAGCAACGATTTTCCTCGAAGCAACTTACGGGCCCGGTGGGCATCGCACAAATGTCCGGAGAGGCAGCCCGTCGCGGTTGGCCTGAGTTGATTGGGTTGATGGCCGGCATCAGTTTGAACCTGGGCATCTTTAACCTCTTGCCGATTCCGATTCTTGACGGCGGATCGATTCTCATGCTGTTGTTCGAGTCGGTCATGAGGAGGGACGTGAGCCTCGTTGTGAAGGAACGTATCCTGCAAGCGGGGCTGGTGTTCATCGTTCTGCTGTTCGCATTCGTGATGTACAACGACATCTTGAAAGCTTTACCGCAGAGTTGACGGTCGAGGCCGCTACAATAGTGAGGCTTGGCTCCGCTGGATAGATCGTCCCGAGTCAACATTAGGAGTCTTGAAATCATGCGCGTGAAGTTCCTTGCAGTTCTGGGCCTGGCGGCCATCTCGTCCTTGGCTACTGCTGTGCAGCCCCTGACGGCGCAAACCAAGTTCGGTTTGGTTGACTTCCAGACCGCGTTGCTTGCAACCAAAGACATGCAGGCGGAGGCGACTAAGCTGGAGGCGGAATTCAAGCCTCAGCAGGATGAGTTGGCGAAACTCACGGAAGAGATGCAAACCTTGCAGCAACGTCTGGTCGCGGCCACTGACCCGCAGCAGCAGGCGGAACTTCAGGCGCAAGGCGCTACAATGCAGAGGCGTTTCGACCGTATGCGTCAGGACATGCAGTCCGCCATCGACTTCCGCCGTGAAGGCATCTTGCAGAAGGGCGCCGGACGCATGCGAGAGGTCCTTGAGAAGCTCCGCGTCGAGAAGGGTTTGGACGCCGTGATCGACACGAGCTCGATATACGTTTACAACCCGTCGATGGAACTGACGACAGAGGCGACCACCGCCTACGACGCCGCATATCCGGTGGCCGGCAACTAGCGCAGCGCCGGTTGGGGGCCTGGCGGCCCTTCGGACATGGGCTATTTGGATCAATACGAGCAGGGCTCTCGGGTCTTCGACAAGCTAGTCAAAGTCGTCGCTTTCTCGTTGCTCGCCGCCATTCTCGGCTACAGCTTCTATTGGCTCTTCTTTCGCAATTGGCGCGAAGAGCGCCAAGTTGAGCGGTTCTTGACCACGGTTCAAGAGCAGCGATTCGAGGACGCTTATCGATACTGGGGCTGCTCGGTTGAGGAGCCCTGCCGCGATTACCTGTTCAACGAATTCCTCGACGATTGGGGGCCTCAGAGTCGCATCGGTCCAGTCAAGACTTTCGAGATCGGGCGCTCTTACACACAACCAAACGGCGCGATTATCGAACTTTCCGTCAACGGAGTGAAGCAGTCCAACCTTTGGGTCGACAGCGGCGCCGAAACTCTCAGCTTCTTCCCCTACTAACAGCGCTCACACGGCTGCTCCTGCCGTTAAAGTTCGGCAGAACGGTCACATCCAGCTTGACATTAGGCGGGTTGTATGGTTTCTTACATTCCGTAGTCGACTTGGGGACCGGGCGTGGACACGGAAAGAAAAACGACGGAGAGGATCCGCTTCGGAGCCTACGAAGTAGAGCTTGCGTCCGGGGAGTTGCGCAAGGGCGGAATAAAAATTCGCCTCCAACCACAACCTTTTCAGGTGCTTCGGCTGCTCCTTGAAAGGCCCGGCGAGGTCGTCAGTCGCGAGGAGTTGAGGCACAAACTCTGGCCCGACGACACCTATGTTGAGTTCGATCTAAGCCTGAATACGGTCGTCAAGAAACTGCGTCGCGCGCTGAACGATAATCCTCAGCACCCGCGCTACATCGAAACGCTGCCCCGCAACGGATATCGGTTCATTTTTCCGACGGAACGAATCGATTCCCTAGATCTAAACGACGCGCCCGTGGAAGCGATCCTAGCGGACGGTTCCCTCCTGCAAATTCCTTCAGCGCTCGAGGGCCGCCAGTCCGGCACGCTGTTGAGCATCGTCTCACGCAGCGCCGAGTCGGGAGCACGGGTGTTCGCCGAGGCGCCGGCCGTGATCGACGATGATGCGATCGTGATTCCGAGAAGACGGCGCCTGCTGGAGAAAACGACGGCGGCAGTCTTGGGAGCCTTGCTGTGTGTTCTCGTCATCGCCTATGTAGCGGAGTCTCCCAGCGGCGAGCACGTCCGCCGGTGGTCGTTCGCAGCGCAGGCTCTCACTTCTGTGGCGATGTCGCCCGACGGCAAATACATTCTGTTCGTCACCCAAGCGGGAGCCGAACCCAGCTTGTGGATCCGGCCGATGGACCACGAATCCCCTCGGCGGATATCCGGCACCGAGGGCGCAATCATGGGCTTTTGGTCTCCGGATAGTCAATCATTGGCATTTGCCGCTGACGGTCGGCTCAAGAAAATCTCGCTGGGCGGAGGAGATCCAACTGTTCTGTGCCAACTTCCCAATCCGAACACAAACCTCTTCGCGGGCGGCGCCTGGAGCCCGGATGGCGAGAGCATCATCTTCTCTTCCGGCGCTCGCCTCTATCAGGTGCCGGCCGCGGGAGGCGCAGCGAAGCCTCTAATGCAAGACGGTGAGGGCGTCCGCGGAAGTTTTCAATGGCCTCATTTCTTACCTGCTGCCGCCCGCGGGTCAGCCATCGTCTATACAGCCTCCACAAATTTTCGTGACCGCAGATTAGAGATTATGGATCTCGAATCCGGCGACCGGCGGGACTTGGGTCCAGGCTCCGTGCCCGTCTACGCCCCCGCTGGATACTTGGTCTATGGACCTCCGAATGCCGAGCTCAGGGGCCTCAAGGCGATGCCCTTTTCGCTGGAGACGTTAGGGCCAAGCGGAGACGCGTTTCACCTCAATCAAGATGGCATCGGCGCCAGCGTGTCGCAGGCCGGCGATCTGGCGTATTGGGATGACCCACGTCCGGTGGCCCTGCACCGTTTGATGTGGAGGGATCGCGCCACGGGGCGCGCGCTTGAGCCAGTCGGCGAAACCCAGTTCGCCATGCGCAATCCTGTCGTGTCTCCCGACGGCCGGCGAGTACTGGTTAGCTCGACTGAGTCCGGCGACTCCAACATCTACATACATGACGTGGGGCGCTCGACCAAAGTGCAGCTGACGTTTGACGCAGCCCAGGAGGCCGGCGGGAGTTGGTCGCCTGACGGTTCGAAAGTCGTCTTTTGGCGACAAACCGGTGACAAGACGGCGCTGGTCGAGAAGGCCGCAAATAGCGGCGGGTCTGGAACAGAGCTTTACGAGGTGCAAGGCGCCATCCTGAGCCTCGATTGGTCATCAGATGGGCAGTATTTGGTTCTGCTGCAGCATGCCAACGCAGCATCGCGCGAGATCCGATACATCTCCACAGCGCAGTTGAGCGCCGGGGGTAAATCCGTCCCCTATCCAGGATCGCCCGCCCGCAATGCAGTTCCGCGTATCTCGCCGGATGGCCGCTACTTGGCCTTTGAATCCCGCGAATCCGGCCGAACCGAAGTCTTCTTGGGCTCGTTTCCAAATGGGGACATCCTACGCCGCAAGGTTTCAACCAAGGGCGGACGCGCGCCTCAATGGAGTCCGGACGGGACCGAGTTGTACTACATCCAGGGCGACTCGCTCATGGCCGTCTCCGTGCAGCCAGCAGGGCAGGATATCGCGCTGGGTCCCCCACAAGAACTGTTTTCGTCTCCGGACCTGATCTCAGGATTCGCGCCCTCCAATGACGGCCGGCGTTTCCTGACCATTGGGCCAGTCGGTGAGACGCCGCCGCCCGCTGTGCATGTGGTCGAAAATTGGCACGACGCGCTCGATAGACCCGTAGAGTCAGCTTTCGGCTGGTAGTACCCGTTCCTCCCTTCCCCAAATCGCGGACGCATCCATCTCAAAAGCGTTTAATTTTCAACTCTTTAAGCGGACATGTAATCTTCAGAGGGCATTCACGCTCCGATCATGGGCGGATTTGCCATCTCTCCCCCATACTGCCGGCGGGGTCAATTAGTACACCCGATAAACGGTCGGCCGCGAATCGGCGACCCGTGTTCTTCGACTCGGCGGCGCCGCCGCCGGCTGAAAGCGCTGGGAAGCGTCCGGGGGTGTGGCTGGCTAACGACGGGCGGGGGACGTGAGGTCTGCTGAGGTCACTCGACGACACACTGTCGGCCAGCTCGAGACACATGAAAGCAGGAGAATATCAGCTTGTTAAAAAGAGCGGGGTTTAGCCTTCTCGCAGCTTGCTTGCTGGCGTTGTCGCCGGCCGCTGCGCAGAACTTTGGAGAAATCACCGGTACGGTCACTGACCCCTCCGGTGCAGTCATCGCTGGCGCCACCATTACGGTGACCAACGAAGCCACGAGCGTTCCTCGTACGGCGGAAACCAATGAGAGCGGCAGCTACAACGTGCCGTTCGTCAATCCGGGCGTTTACACGATCTCGGCGGAGCTCGACGGCTTCCGCACCGCGCGGACCACTGGCCGCGTCATCCAGATCGGCGACGTCGCCCAAGTCAACTTCACGATGGAAATCGGCGTCGTCACCGAGGTCGTTGAAGTCGAAGCCGCGGCGCAGATGCTTCAAACTTCGAACACTTCAGTCGGTACCGTCATCGACAACGAACGCATCGTCGAGTTGCCCATCAACGGCCGCAACTATTTGAACCTGGTCAAGCTCAGCCCGAACGTCTCAGCCGAGATGCAGTCGGGCGGACAAGCCAACTCCCGCCAAGGCGGCGAGCGGGCCAACCAGTCGATCTCGATCGCCGGTCAGCGCCAGCAGTTCAACCGCTACACGCTGGACGGCGTGGAGAACACCGACCCGAACTTCAACACCTTCATCATTCGGCCCTCGGTCGACGCGATCCAGGAGTTCAAGGTTCAGACCGGCGTTTACTCCGCCGAATACGGCAAGGCCTCCTCGCAGGTCATCGTGACCACCAAGTCGGGAACCAACGAGTTCCACGGCACGGTCTACGAGTTCCTGCGCAACGACAAGATCCAGGCCAACAGCTGGGGCCGGTTGGACCGCCCCCCGTTCCGCCGCAATCAATTCGGCTTCACCGTGACCGGTCCGGTGGTCAAAAACCGCGTGTTTTTCATGGCCAACTACGAAGGCTTGCGTCAGAGCGTCCAAGGCTTCGGCCAGGCGACCGTCGCCCCGCTCTCGATGCGCAACGGCGACTTCACCGACTCGCGCGGAGACATCTTCGATCCCACCAGCATCATGGAAGTGGCGCCGGGCGAGTTTACGGCCACGCAGTTCACCAACAACATCATCCCGACGAATCGGCTGAGCCCCATAGCCCTAAAACTATTGGAGTTCTATCCCGAGCCGACACTGCCGACCGCAGTGGACGCGGGTATCAACTTTCAGCGGAATGTGCCTGACACGACCGACTGGGATCAGTTCACGACGCGCGGCGACTTCGTTGAGAGCGACAGCTCGCAGTGGTTCTATCGCTACAGTTGGGGCGGTGAAGCCGTGCTCAATGGCGGCACTTTCCCGATCAGCGACGAACGCATCACAACCGACGTGCAGCAGCACGTCGTGTCGAACACGCGCACCTTCTCGCCGACCTTGGTCAACGAGTTGCGCCTGGGCGTCAGCCTTTTCGACAACGACAAGCTGACCAAGTTCAACGGCATCCGCAATGTCTCGGACGAGTTGGGCATACCAGGCATGCCAATCCCCGATCCGCAAGCCTCTGGCACGCCTCGAGTCAACGTGGGCGGCTTGAACGACTTCTCCGGTTGGGGGGAATCGACGGAAGGTCCATTCATCAACAACAACCGCAACTACCAAATCGTCAACAACACGAGCTGGATCCGCGGCAATCACACCTTCAAGTTCGGCGTTGACCTCTCCGAAGCCCGTTACGCTCAAGTCGGCAACCAGTTCGCCCGCGGCGAGTTCAATGCCAGCAACAACCAGACGGCGGACCCGAACAACCAGGGAGAGACCGGCAACGGTTTCGCCGGCTTCATGACCGGCTGGATGAACGAAGCGAGCCGCGCGGGCGGTTTGCCGAACGTCCAGTTCCGCCGCAAGCCGATGATGTTCTACCTCGAAGATACTTGGAAGATCACGCCGACGCTGACCATGAACATCGGTCTGCGGTATGAGAACACCCCGCCGTGGCACGACAAGCACTCGGGCTTCAACAACGTCTATTTCGACGGTTGCTTGGGCGTCGACGACACCGGCATCGACGAAGACTGCGCAACGCCGATCCTCGTTCGGGCCGAAGGCATCAACGACGACCCGTTCGAAGGCCTGGCCTTCCATCTGGCGGACGTGGTTCCCGTCGCAGTCAGCAACGACTTGCTGTTCAGCCGCCGCTTGGTCCGTTGGGACACCAACGACTTCGCGCCGCGCATCGGCATCTCCTGGGCTCCGGACGCCAAGACGACCGTTCGTACTGGCTATGGCATGTTCTACGCCCAAGACACGGCAAATCCGAACTTCGACATGGGCCGCAACTTCGGCGCTCGCGACACCGCCCGTAGCTTCGACGAGATTCCTACGGTGAACTTGGAGAATGGACCGTGGGCCAACAAGACGCCGGGCGCTTGCTCGAATTGGGACGGAGCCTGCTTCAACGGTCTCTATACCTTCGCAAACGATCCGGGCCGCTCGACTCCGAACATCCAGCAGTGGGTGTTAAACCTGCAACGGCAGGTCACCGACACCCTCATGGTCGAGGCCGGCTACATGGGCAGCGTGGGCCACAACCTACAGAAGA
>CAMPKL010000034.1 GCA_946887065.1 uncultured Bryobacterales bacterium | reverse complement strand
CTGTATCAGGCGTCCATCGCGGCGCGCCGGGCGGCCTTCGGCAATGACGACCCCGAAGCGGCCACGACTCTCTACAACCTTGCCTACTTGTTGCAACAAAAGGGCGAAAGCGATGCGGCGAAAAGCTCCTTCCGCGAGGCATTGCGCGTGCTGGAAGGCGCCTATGGCACTGCGGATGCCTTGGTCGGCAACATCCGTAGGGCGCTCGACGGGCTGGAGCGCAATGGCCGCAACAGGTCGGCTCCATAGACCCCAATCCAGTGGTTGTGGAAGGTCAACGCACTCTGAGGGCTCACGGAGGGCATGTGACACGATGCACAACCCGCCTCGCTCCGGCATGCTTCTGAGGGCGGCCGTTGTTCCGTTGAATGACATTGGGCGCAGCGTGCATCGTAGTAGGCTGGGTCATCGCGCCGTATCGGCTCGTGCGGGTCGTGACACGTCATGCAAGTAAGCCCGGCTGGAGATTCGCGGAAGCAGGCGCTCTGAGTGATGTAGACGGGCTGATGCCGCACGTTCCACGGATCCTGCCAATCGACGGCTTCCGTCGTCGGCGGACGATGGCATTGCCCACAAAAGCTCATAAGCGAGTTCGCATCGAGCCGCGCAGGATTTCCAATCGCCCCCCGCGCCGCAGGCGCGTCGCCAGCGGCGGCCTTGGCCGCGTGATCCGCGCCGGGGCCATGACACGACTCGCAGCGCACTCCCAACTCGGAAGGCTGCAGCGCGAAGTCGCCAGTCAATTGCAGCGGCCCTGTTGAGTGACAGCGAAAACAGCGCATGATCTCCGATTGGGGACTGAAGGTTCGATAGCGCACTCCGAGCGACTGCTCCAGCGTGTTGATCGGTTGCTCGTAATGGCCTGGCGTCAATCCCAGTTGGGCATTGCGGGAGTAGTAACTCAAGTGGTGCTCAAGATATTCGTTCGCGTTCAAGTGAGAAACGAACGTGACCGCCTGGTAGCCTGAACCGAAGGCCCACGTCACGGGTTGACGCCTGCCGTCGTCAGCAGAGCGAACCTCGACTTGCAGCTCAGTTGGATCGTTCAGATCAAAGCGATAGCTCCAATCGCCATCCCTCGCCGTCGCGGTAGCGGAGAACTGCTGGGCAAGCGGATGACTCGCCGCGGGCGAGAGGGCGCCTGCGTGTGCCGAGCGCCCTTGAGCTTCGAACTGCTTTGGGTGGCATCCGGAGCACGCGGTTGCGCCGACATAACCGGCGTCATCGGCCGGCGCTTGAGCCGCTGCAATGATTGGCAGCAGCAAGACAGCGGTCCAGAGGCGAGACACGAACCCTATAATAGTCCGCGGAACGATGGTTCGGTATTTCAACCTGAGCGTGGCGTTGCTGCTTGCCTCGTTGGTGGCTCCAGCCGGCCCGCGGCTGATTTGGAAAGGGCCGCAGGTGAACACGTTGGGGGCGCCTTCCCGCGATGGACGTTGGCTTTCTTTCGCTGATCCGGAATCAGGCGAACTGGCGGTTCGGGATCTGAGCACGGGCGAAATTCGATTTCTTACCCGCAAAAGTCCGGCGGAGGCGGGCCAGTTCGCTTACTTCTCGGTGATCGCTCCCGATTCTCGACACGTGGCCTATGCTTGGTTCAACGAGCAGGGATTTTACGAGTTGCGGCTAACCGCAATTCCTGACGACGGTGCAGCGCCGGTTGTTCCCAGGACTCTATATCGCAACCCGGAAGCGGGGTTCGTCCAGCCTTGCGCGTTCTCGCCCGACGGCAAGCAAATCCTGACGCTCTTCTTTCGCCGAGACAATGTCAGTCAGATCGCCCTCGTCTCCACGGCCGACGGCTCCTCCGCGCCGCTCCGGTCGCTGAGTTGGATCTATCCCAAGCGAATGGATTTTTCACCGGACGGCAGCGGGTTGGTTTACGACAATGCTTCCGAGCCCGGATCGTACGAACGCGACATCTTTCTACTCGCCACGGACGGCAGTGCGGAGACAAGGCTCCAGGCCGGTCCCGCCAACGATTTATTTCCATTGTGGAGCCCGGCGGGGGACGCCGTGATCTTCTCGAGCGATCGCTCCGGCGCCCCCGGTATTTGGTCTCTCCCTGTCGCGGACGGAAAAGCATCGGGAAGTCCGCGGTTGTTGGCCGACCAACTAGGACGGTTCCTGCTTCTTGGACTCACCCGCCAAGGCGATCTCTACGTCGGCCGGCGGGCCGGCAACAGCGAGGTGTTGTCCGTCGACGCCGGCACGGGTTTTGCAGAACCCCTAATCCCTGGGGTCGACGGCGATGCACGCGGGGCAGCCGCTTCGCCTGACGGTTCGACGATCGCCTATCTCGTCCGCAGCGGCCCCGAAAACTACGGGGTAGAAAGTCGCGGCGTCCGGCTGTACGCTCGGGCGCAGAAGAGTTCAAAGCCTTTGCCCGTTGAACTCGCCCACGTCGAACGCCTCGAATGGAGCCCGGACGGCCTGAAACTCTTGCTTGCGGGCAGCGACCGGCGCGCTCGAAACGGCGTCTTTCTCTATGACGTCGCCTCCGCGACAACCACACCGTTTTATTTGGAGGATGGAGCCGACTTCCGCGGCGTCGATGCAGCCTGGTCGGCGGACGGGAAGGCAGTGTGGTACGTTCGCCAGGGCAAGGCTCTCTTGTTGCACGATCTTGAGTCTCGCGCGGAACGAGCTATCGTCCAGGCTGGACCGGGGGAAGCCATACGGCTTCCATCCGTTTCATCGGACGGAGAAAAAGTGGTCTACGCTCTCGTTACAGATTCCGGCGCGGGTAACGTCTACGTTTGGAGTTCGCGGACGCAATCGTCCCAGCATGTTCTAGTCATGTCTTCCGGAAAATTGACGGACCTGCGCTGGAATCCCGACTCAGAGGAAATTCTAGTCGGCGCCGCGATGAACGCCGGACAACGGTTGTGGTTCGTCGGCGCCGATGGGAAGTCCATCCGCCCAGGCCCTGAAATCGCCAACTTAGAACCGGGCGCCCGTTTCTCTGCCGACGGAAGAAAGCTGCTAGTCACGACGAGCGATGAGTCGGAAGAGATTTGGGTGATCGAGGATGCAGCCAGTCCGCTCGACCGTTAGCCTCGGCGCAGCCGTCTTGTTCGGCGCGCTGCTCGCGCCGGCCGCTGATCCTCCCCTGGGCCTCGACGCCTATATGCCCGCGCCGCCCGACAATCCAGTGACCAACGCGAAGGCCGCTCTAGGGCGCCGGTTGTTCTTCGATAAGGGTCTGTCGCGAGATCATTCAATATCGTGCGCCACCTGCCACGATCCACAACTGGCTTTCACCGATCGCGAACCCGTTGCGGTCGGCATCGGCGGACAAAAAGGCGCCCGACGGACGCCGCGGTTGATCAATCGGGTCTACGGCCGGAGCTTCTTCTGGGACGGTCGCGCCAAATCGCTCGAAGAACAAGTGCTGAAGCCCATCGAGAATCCCCTCGAGATGGATCTCTCTCTGGACCTAGCGGTCGACCGGCTAAGCGCGGACGATAGCTACGCCGCAGCCTTCCAAGAAGTATTCGGCGCCGCCCCGGAACCGCGACACTTAGCGATGGCGTTGGCCACCTACGTCCGCACCATCGTCTCGGGAGATTCACGCTACGACCGCTATGTCGCCGGGGAGGCGGGGGCCCTCGGCGCCGACGAGCGCCGCGGGCTTGACTTGTTCCGGGGCAAGGCTTCTTGTGTGGTCTGCCATCTGGGACCCAACCTGACCGACGAAGATTTTCACAATACCGGAGTCGGCTGGAACCAAGATTCGGCCCCAGACCGCGGCCGCGCCCAGGTCACCAATCAAGAGCGCGACCAGGGCGCCTTTCGCACGCCGACGTTGCGCGAGGTCGCGTCCACCGGGCCCTACATGCACGACGGCAGCCTCAAGACCCTCAAGGATGTCGTCGACTTCTACAGCGACGGCGGCAAACCCAACCCCAACCTCGACGGCGAGATGTTGCGCTTGGACCTAACCGCTTCCGAGAAAGCTGACCTGATCGCTTTCTTGCACACCCTCAGCGGGACCGTGCAAGAAGGACCCACGCGCTAGGGACAAAAAAGGAATGGGCCGCCCGGATCGACGGACGGCCCACGTTGCCGGTTTCGACCTAGCGTCTGGTTACCAAATGAACCGCGCGCTGTACTGCAACTCGCGACCCGATGCCGTCGCAAGCTGCGTGTTGATCAAGGCAAAGCTGCCGGAGTTGACGTCCAGGTTGGGATTCGCGCCCATGAACGAGTTGCTGAGGTTGTAGGCCTCCATGCGCAACTCCAGGGCAAGGCGCTCGGTGACCGCGACCTGCTTGTTCAAGGTCATGTCAAGATTCCGGTAGGAAGGTCCGCGGACCCCGTCGACGAACCACGGGTTGGAGCGCCGGGTGAACGCAGGCTGTCTTGCGAAGGAGGCCTTGTTGAACCACTCTTGACGAGTCGGGTTGTCGAGTTTCACGTCGTCGTTCACAAGCAGCTGTGTCGGGAACTGCAGACGAGAACCCTGGACGTAGCGATAGATGCCGGACACTGACCATCCGCCCACCACGTAGTCCAGCGCCTTATGCATGCCGGAGCCATACTTGCGGCCCTGGCCGAAGGGCAACTCGTAGATGCCGCTAAGCGTTAGGGTATGACCCGAGTTCGGATCATCCTGGAAGGTAACGTTCTGGTCGAACGTGTCGACGTCGTCATAGTAGGCGCCGCTCCGGCCAACGCTGTAGTTGTAGCCCATCAGGAAGTTGAAGCCGTTCGAGAACCCCCGCTGCAGCTTCATCTGGATGGACTTGTAGCGCACATCGCGAACCGGAATCGAGAGTTGCTCGATGTCGTTGTAGAACGGATACGGACGCAGCAGTTGGCTGACCGCAACATTCCGGCTGTTGGCCAATTCGCCGGGAACGATGCTCGACGGAAGGCCAAAGTAGGGGTTCGGCACGCTCTGCGTGATCGCTGATTGAGCGGAATAGCCGATGCGAGGATCGGCCCGGTTGATCTGCGTATCGAGCGAGTGGTTTCTGCCGTAGTTCATGAAGAACGTGGCGTCGAGCACGAAATTCGCGCCCAAGTCTCGCTGCAAGCTGAGGTTGATGCGGTCGTTGATCCCTTGGCGATACTCCTGTGTTTGGAAGATGCCTTCGCCGGTACCGATGACCGAGTAGATGCCGGCCGCCTTGCCGCGAGGCACGATCAACGGGTTCTGATTGGCGCCCGAGGTCGGGAATGGGTTGGAGAGCTGCGTGCGTGGAATGCCCTGCAACACCGTCAGAGGAGTCGTTGTGCCCGTGAAACCCGGATACGGCGTGGAGCCGAGCGGGTCGACCGAGCCGCGGTCCTGAATCGGCGGGACCGCATAGCGGGCGTAGCCGAAGCGTAGGGCGGTCTTGTTGTCCAGACGAATCGCCAAGCCGACGCGCGGCAAAATGATGGTCTTCTGCGCGTCGTAGTAGCCCGGGTGGTCGTCGCTGGTGAAGACCCAAGCGCCGTTGTACTGCAGCGGCGTACCGCGCAGCGCCGCCGCCGCTTCCGGTAGGGGAGCCGCCGCGGCCGCGAGGTCGGGCAAACCCTGCGAGAAGTCCGGCCCTATGGACAGGCGGCGCTCGGGATCGCGCAACGCCGTCTCGTATTCGTAGCGCACGCCGATGTTTAGGGTCACGTTTTGGCTGATCTTGAAATCATCATGCACATAGACGCCGTAAACGTCCGCATGCGGGAGATTGGTCGGCACAGTTTGAACAATGCCGTCGTTGACGGCGCCGAGCATCATCGACGCATAGGCGTGCCCGACCTCGGCCGTCTTCGGCGCGAAGATCGTGTCAGCCGTCTCGTTCGGCTGGAAGATGAACTGAATGCCGCGCGGCCGGGAGGCTTCCACGCGCTGAGCGCGATACTGCTGGCCAATCTTCAAGAAGTGCTTGCCGAACTGCTTGGAGAGCTTCGCGTCGTAGTTGTAGGTCTTCGGAACCTGATACCAGAAGCCGTAACGTCCCAGTTGGGTTCGTGAGTCGGCGCGCACATCCAGTTGCGGATGGAATACCGCCGGGATGTCCGCGACGTGCGACGTATACCAGGGGTTGCCGGGCCAAAGCTCAGCCAGCCCCTCCTCGCCGATCTCCACATCCGGTGCGGCAAAGGAGTCATTGATCTTCGACCACGACCCGCGAACGTTGAAGATCGTCGTGGGCGAGATCGTCCAAACCACGTCGGCTGATGTTTGCCAGGTGTTGCGGGTGCTGCCCGCCTTGGGCTGCAAGGGCGAGCCGTTGGTGAAGTCCGGATCGCTCTGGACCGTATTGATACGGCTGAGGCGTCCGAAGACCTTGACCGAATCGCTCACGCTCCAGTCCACACGGTCGGAGAAGTTGTAGTACTCAAACTGCTGCGGATGGGTAAAGCGGAAGTTGTTGGCGCCCGACGCGTTGTCGCCGGGTTGGTTCGGCTCCCAAAGCGTCGCGATCATGCGCTGCGCGGTCGGATCTAGCCGGTTCGTCGGAATGACGTTATTTGTGAAGGCCGTCCGAGTCGACGTATTCGAGCCAGTGATCTGCGTCGTGAACGGATCGTAAATAGTGCGCAGCCCGCCCTTGCTGTTCAGGCTGTTCGAGAAGTCGCCGCCGCGCTCAGCCGTCGTCGGCAAGGTCAAGGCGAGCGTCCGGGGCTCGCGGGTGTTCTGCCCTTCATAAGCGAAGAAGTTGAACACCTTATTCCTTACGATCGGGTTGCCCATGGTGACGCCCCAAACGTTGCGGCGCACGATAGATCCTTGCGCGGTCAGCGCGTTCGGTCTCGCGTTCAACACCGGGTTGCGGCCGAAGAAGTACGCCGAACCGTGCCATTCGTTGGTGCCGCCTTTCATCTGCACCGAAAGGACGCCGCCGGCCGAGTGGCCATACTCGGCATCCACCGCGTTTTGCTGCACGTTGACCTCGCTCACGGCGTCCATTGCCGGAACGTAAGTACCCTTGGCGCCCACCAACTGCGGAACGCCGTCGACCAGCACGCTGTTCTTGTAAGCGGTATCGCCGCCGACGTCCATTTGGCTAGCGGCCCAGTGGTGATACGGGCTCGTTTCGTTGCCGCCGATATATTTCACGGCCGGATCCAACTGCGCCAGCAAGAACGGGTTGCGGTGAATGATCGGCAACTCGTTCGCCATCTTCGTGTCGATCGTCGTCTCCATCGTCGTCGAGTTGAACTTCAACGCGACCGGCGACTCCTCAACCGTGACGACTTCCGTGATCGCGCCGATTTCCAGCGCCGCGTTTACCGTAATATCGGCGCGGGTTTGGACCAAGAGGTTCTGCTGGAGATAGGTACGAAAACCGTCGATCTCAATCTTGATCTCATAGGTGCCAGGTATGACAGACGCAAAAAAATAGCGGCCGACTTCGTCGGTCTCTCTAATTGTGTCGGCATTCGTGTTGACGTTGTGAAGCGTCACGGTAGCGGCGGGAATCACCGCTCCGGATGCGTCGGTCACAACTCCCTGCACGCGACCGCGCAACTCTTGCGCGTAAGTCGGCGTGGCCAGTAAGACGGCGGCCATGGCTAACGCAGCCAGCCCGCTTGCGGAAAGTAATCGATTCATAGACTCCTCGTAACCTGTCCGTCGTTTTATACGTGGCTCCGCTCACGGCAGCAGTACTTTGCCAGCCGTGAACGCCCGATTTCGCTGACCCCCAACCCCTGGCGGCTCGACGCTCGGTGTCGAATCGTACACCAAAACAACACTAGCCTGGAAGAAAAATCGTGGTAACAACATGTAACTTTCTTAGAACTTGCTGATTTCAAAGGTGTACAATGCCGCCATGGCTAGTGGCCGGGATGAAGAAAGTATCTGCCGAGCACACGTACAACGAGTAGTGGAAAGCAAGGCCTTCGAAGGTTCTGGGGCGTGTCGCAAACTGCTCGCCTACCTGGGTGAGCGTACGTTGCTTGGACAAGCCGATGGCCTCAAGGAGTACACCATCGGAGTTGAGGCGCTGGGTCGCCCCGCCGACTATGACCCCCAGGTCGATCCCTCTGTCCGTGTCCAAGTCAGCCGGCTCCGGAAGCGTCTCGATGACTACTACGGCGCCGAGGGCGCCGGCGACCCCATCAAGATTGAGCTCCCGCTGCGCCAGTTCGCCCTGCGCTTCGCCGGCCCCCCCGCTCCCTCGGAACCCGTACTCGTTGAACCTCGGCTTGCGCCCGCATTGTTCTGGCGCCGGACCAGCCTCGTTCTGGCGGCCGCGCTAGCACTCGCATTCGCAGCCTGGCTATGGGTGGGGAATTCACCGCCGGTCCCCTTCTTGCGAGCTGAAGCTTCGGAGAGCGGCTTTACGCCCGAAATGCGGGAGTTCTGGCAGCCTTATTTCGAGAGCGAGCTTCCGGTCAAGTTGTCTCTCGGGATTGCTCTATTCGTTCGCGTACCCGGCGAAGATGCCATCACGACAACCTACATGCGGCAGTCGAATATTAACGACTGGCCGCCTAAAATTCCGATTCCAGGACTAGAGGATCTACGTTCATCGCTCCGGTCCACTGCTGAGCCTCATCCGGTTTACACCTATAGCGGCGTCGGCGAAGCAATGGGCGCCTACCTGCTGGGCAAGCATTTCGAGAAAGGCGGCCTGGACATCCCAATGGTTCGTAGTTCTTTCCTCTCCTGGGACGATGTCCGCAACTCGAATATGATCTTCGTCGGTCCGCCGAAGTTCAACCGTCAAATCGAAGCCGGTCCTTTCGAAAGGAACTTTCGCGTTGTCCAAGAAGGCATTGAGAACCTCAATCCCCTGGACGGCGAGCCGTCCTTCTACGGCAAGGAGGCGATCGTGGATGGCCGGCCAACCGTGGCCCACGCCGTGATCAGCCGCTTCAAGAGCGGCGGACCCGGCGTCGTGACCATCTTCTCCAGCAATGACGGTACCGGCACCTGGGCGGGCGTCGAAGAAATCACTCAGCCCGCGCTCCTCACGGAGCTCCTCTCGGCCTTACGCCGCCCGGACGGTTCCATCCCGGAGTCCTTCGAGGTAGTCGTGCGCGCCCGCTGTGACATGGACTACCCCGTGGAAGTCAGCTACGTCACGCATCGCGCCTATTAGCCGCCGCCGCTAGGGTTGCGGAGCGGTAGGCGCGTTCGCGAACAACTTCATCCCCAGTTCCAACGTCCCCCCTGCCCCCGGCGCCAAGCGGACGCGCAGCAAGTTGCTGTCAGCCGCCGCTCCATTGACCTTGTTGAACTGATGTTCACCGTACGCGCCGGCGCGGACGGTCACCTCTCTCGCATTGGAAGCGTCCAAATTGACTAAACGAACGCGCACGCCTTCAGGCGTAATGCTCTCGACCAGTGCCGCGACGTCGTCGGGAAGCCCTGGGCGGCTGCGTGCCGGATCGAGATAGAACAGCCGGGAATGAAGGATGTTTCCCGAGCTTCCCGGAGCGTTGCCGCCTAGGGCCAGATTCACCAGAGCGTCTATCTGCGCCGCCTTAAATCTCTGGGGATAATCGGAAGTCCACTCGAAGTCTACCGATTTGTCAGCGCGGATGCCTTCGATGCGCCGGCGAACGCCATCGATATTCCCGCGCAAGGCCTCGGCCGGATATCCAGGGTTCTCCCCATCCAGATACTGAATCCACGGGTCGCGGCTGAGTCCTTCGAGATTGGTCCGGTCGAACGTAAACAAGTAGATGTCTCGCTGAACGTCCAGATACTCATTGGGCGAGTAACTGTACCAGCCGTCATCGCCGTGCTTCCTTGGCAGGAGAGTCCGGCCGTTCTCGACACGTTTAGCGGCATACAGATTAGCGATCTGTCTGCGCAACGGCTCCATGTAGCCGCGGTCTCCGCTCAGCAGCAGGCCGATACCGAAACCGATCCGCGGTCCGCGAATGAAATAGTTGCGCGATCCCGAAGCGGGGTCAAAGTCCCAGCCGAATACGCCGCGATACCACTTGCCGTCCCACTCGCCGCCTATCGAACCGTCCAGGCCGATGTTGGTGGGGATGTTGCCGTCCGCCGCGTAGATGCGTGTTCGCCACGCGTCAAGGTAATCGAGCGCCCATTCGCGGAAGCGCGCTTCGCGAGTCAGCAAAAAGGCGTTAAAGCCAAGCGCCGTGGTAGCGACGTTTAGGGGATGATCGCCCCGGACCTTCGAGGCGGTTGCGTAACGCGTCAGCCGCTCGGGCGCCCCCTCCACCGGCAGCCCGCCCCAATCCATCTCGGCTGCGGGCGTGAGCTTCGCCCCGCGGCTGCCATTGTGGATGCTCTTGATGACGCGATGCTCTGGATCGTAGTTATCAGCCTGCGGATCTCGACCGGTGTAAAAGTCCGCGAATCGAGTCACGCGGTCGCGGAAACGCGCATCGTCGGGACGAGCCAGCGCGTACAAATGAAATGCCGCCAAGGCTTCGCCGGTATGCTCCCAATCAAATGAGGTGACGAATTCGCGCCAGTACATGCCGTTCTCGGCCATCTCGATTCCGGGCACCTTGGCTGCTGTGAATTGCTTGAGATGCCCTTCCCAAGCCTTCTCGTACAGGTCCAGAACGGTCTCGTCGCCTCCCAGCGCGTAAAGCAGCGTCCAGCCTTCGAAGTTCTCCATCGCGTCGTCAGCGCCGTCGTTTCCGCCCCAACGTTCGATGCACTTGAGATAGCCGCGCTCGTCGACGTAGCGGTTATAGAAAATACCGGCGGCTTCGGATGCCTCGTCGAGCAAGGCCCGCTCGGCGATAGCCCAGTCGGGCGCTGGGGTCAATTCCGTTAATTCAATAGCCGATTGCGCGAAGAGCGGCACGGCAATGAAGCACGGCAGTAAGCGTATGAATGGAGAAGTCACAGCGCCCGATTCTACTAGAATCCGCTTCCCTTGGCACCTGTGTGAACGTGGGCTGTCTATGCCGCCTGTTCAGGCTGACGCTCTGCTAGGTCCAAAACGGCTCATCAGCGGGGACGTATTGAATCGGGGTCTCTTTGACGAAGGTCCCGAGCCATTTGCCCAGATCCTCCATGCCGGGCTGTTCTGAAATCACGTGCCCCAGCATGATCAGCCCCTTCGGCATCCCGAGAGCAGCGGCATCGGCCACGTACTCGACGTTGTCGAAACCTCCGTCGGCTTCTTGCTGTTCGCCGCCGATCACGACGTCGGCCTCCTCGATCATCCTCGGCGTCGCGTATCCAGGGCCCAACAGGATCTTGCTGACCTTCACCTTCGGATCTCCGACGCAGCGAAAAGCCCGCGATCCGGTAAGCCGCTTCACTTGCGAAGCGAACTCGCCCAGCGTCGTTTCCGGAATCGTCAACACCCCCGGACGCATCCCGGCGCTCTCCCCGCCCTTGATCCCAACCGACCGCAACGAGCCGATAACGGTGTAATCCAGCGCCATGGCGTGCATGTGGTCGTGCATGCGCCAGACGATCATGTTGTTGTACCGCATGTACTCCGTTTTCATCTTGTACAGCGGATTGTCCTGTAGATCTTTGGTTTCGTCCCGGTCGTTCCAGTAGGTGTCCTCGTGGGCGATGACCATATTCAAACCCGCCTCATTGGCGCGTTTAAGCATGCCGAAGGTCACCATCACCGTTGTGGCGATGCCCGTGACAGTCGCGTCCGGATCCCCAAACTTAAACGTGTCGCGATAAGTTTGCTCCCTCCACGGCACGCCGATGTTTTGCTTGATGAGTTCGACTACTTCACGCCCGGTCACTACGCGGCCCTCCAATAGAGATCGCCCGCCGGAATCCACTGTGTCGGAACATCGCCGGCGACGGTCTTCAGCCATTCGGCGCAGACGCGCATTCCGGGGTCCTCCGAAACGATGCGGCCCAGCGTCACCAAACCACGCTTCTCGCCCGCGGTAAACATGTCCGCGGCATAGAAGGTGTTTTCCCATTCGCGCACTTCGCCGGTAATGAGCAGGTCCGCGTCGGTGTAGCGGGCCCACATGGTGGCGGGCGTCGTAAATCCGGGGTACAGCAGCACTCGCCGCACTCGCGCCGTCTTGTCGCCCACAGCGCGCAACCCTCCGCGAATGTTCAGCTTCTCGCGCAGCAGCGCGACGACCTGCTCGGCACTCGACGCTGGTATCTGATACAGCGCGTCGTCGCCAGGCGCGCCATACGCGCCCCAGCCCAGCGCATCCGCAAGACCGGCCGTCATTTCCGGCGCCTTTCGCGACAGCCAGTTGTCGTGCAGCCGGTAAACGACCAACCCATTCTTCTCGATGAACTCCTTCTTGGCCAGGTACACCGGATCGTCCGCGCTGAGCCCCCTGACAAACGCCGGCCGGCCTCCCTCCGGCGGCGGCGCCGGGCCATCCTGGCGGCCAAAGAACGTCGGCTCGTAACTGAAGATGAGGTTGGCGCCGCCCTCGACGGAGCGCCGCAGCACGTCCATCGTGGCCATGGCCGTCGTGGCAATGCCCTTCACAGGCGTATTCTCATCCCCGGCTTTGAAGCCGTCCGGCCCATCCGTCGACCACTCCCCGCCGAGAGCCGACTGCATGCGCTCAACAAACTCCCGGGCGGTCGGCGCCTCGGCCGCTTGCAACGAGTGCGTCGCGGCTGCCGCTGCTCCCGTGATCCCAACGAACCGACGCCGCGAAATACTGACAGTTTCCATGTGGCTCTCCATTCCCTCGTGGAGCATAGCGTATCGAGGCCGAACCGTCACCCTCCCGGGACTGCGCTTTTGGCCGTGTTTGTCCTAAGGCGCTAGACTGTTCTAACCCATGAGCAGCACACTCCTCCTGCCCAACTACATCGCCGGCGTCTGGGACGCCGCCGGCTCCACGGATTTCGCCGATGTCATCAACCCCGCCACCGCCGAGGTCCTGGCGAGGACGCCTCTCTCGACCGCCGTCGAAGTCGACCGCGCCGTCCAAGCCGCTGCGAAGGCTCTCCCCGATTGGCGCCGAGTGCCGGCCACGGAACGAATTCAGTACTTGTTCAAACTCAAGACCAAACTCGAAGATCACTTCGATGAGATTGCCGCCATCACGACGCGCGAGTGCGGCAAGACGTTGACCGAATCGAAAGGTGAGTTGCGGCGCGCCATCGAAAACGTCGAGGTCGCCTGCGGCATCCCCATCTTGACGCAAGGCGATCACTCCGAAGACATCGCCTCGGGCATCGATGAGGTGATGATCCGACAGCCCGTGGGCGTTTGCGCCATCATCGCGCCGTTCAACTTCCCAGGCATGATCCCCATGTGGTTCTTGCCCTATGCCATCGCCTGCGGGAATACCGTCATCGTCAAGCCTTCCGAGAAGGTTCCGCTCACGATGCGCCGCATCGTCGAATTGTTTGAAGCGACGGGGCTGCCCGCCGGCGTCGTGAACCTCGTCAACGGCTCACGCGAAGCGGTCGAAGCGATCCTCGATCACCCGACGATCCGAGCTGTCAGCTTTGTCGGCTCGACGGCGGTGGCCAAGGCTGTCTACCAACGAGGAGCCGCGAACGGCAAGCGCATGGAGGCGTATGGCGGGCACGCGCCGGCGGCGACCTGGGTGCAGATCAGCCGCCTCTTCATGGAGAGCGCGAAGCTGGAAATCGATTTCATCGCGGTGCCCGGCTCGGGCAAGCGGCCATAACCGCCGCTACTGCGATTCGATGCGGAACCGGAAGAGCACGCCCTCGACGAACTCGGCAATGATCGTGCGC